>NZ_JBEXIJ010000038.1:0-53924 GCF_040608495.1 Micromonospora sp. NPDC005174
CACCGCCCAAGCCTCGTCAGTCAGCTCACCACGACGTACCACCGGCACATCGTCAACGATCAACCACTACAAGATCGGCAGGACACGCCCTAGGCGCTGCCCGGTCGGCGGGCTGCTGCCGGCTGTCCGGGGAGACGCGGACCACGACCCTCGGCGCGGACGGTGGAGCCGCCGAGATCACCTCGGTAGGGTAGGTCCCGGTCGGCTCCGACCACCTAGATCCACACCGCCGGGGGGCGCCACGCATGGCTGATTCGTTCGCGCATCTGCACGTGCACACCGAGTACTCGATGCTCGACGGAGCGGCCCGGTTGAAGGACCTGTTCGCCGAGGCCAACCGGCTGGGCATGCCGGCGGTGGCGATCACCGACCACGGCAACATGCACGGCGCGAACGACTTCTACAACCAGGCGATGGCCGCCGGGATCACCCCGATCCTGGGCGTCGAGGCGTACGTGGCGCCGGAGTCGCGCTATCACAAGGCGCGGGTCAAGTGGGGTCGGCCGGAGCAGAAGAGCGACGACATTTCCGGTAACGGCGCGATCACCCACAAGACCATGTGGGCCAAGAACGCGCAGGGGCTCAAGAACCTCTTCACCCTCAACTCGCGCGCGTCCATGGAGGGGCACTACGTCAAGTGGCCCCGGATGGACATGGAGCTGATCGCCGAGCACGCCGAGGGCATCATGGCGACCACCGGCTGCCCGTCCGGCGCGGTGCAGACCCGCCTGCGGTTGGGGCAGTTCGACGAGGCGCTCAAGGTCGCCGCGAGCTACCAGGACATCTTCGGCAAGGACAACTACTTCCTGGAGATCATGGACCACGGCCTCTCCATCGAGAGCCGGGTCCGCGAGGGGCTCACCGAGATCGCCCGCAAGCTGGACATCCCGCCGGTCGTCACCAACGACTCGCACTACACGCACGAGGCGCAGGCGACCGCGCACGACGTGCTGCTGTGCGTGCAGACCGGCAGCAACATCGACGACCCGAACCGGTTCCGCTTCGAGGGCGGCGGCTACTTCGTCAAGAGCGCCGACCAGATGCGCGCTGTCGACTCGTCCGAGCTGTGGCAGCAGGGCTGCCGCAACACCCTGCTGGTGGCCGAGAAGGTCGACCCGAAGGGCATGTTCGAGTTCCACAACCTGATGCCGCGCTTCCCGGTGCCCGAGGGCGAGACCGAGGAGTCCTGGTTCCGCAAGGAGACCTTCGTCGGGCTGGCTCGCCGCTACCCGAACGGCATCCCGGAGGGGCACGTCGTCCAGGCCGAGTACGAGCTGGGCGTCATCAACCAGATGGGCTTCCCGTCGTACTTCCTCGTGGTCGCCGACTTCATCCAGTGGGCCAAGAACCAGGGCATCGCGGTGGGTCCGGGTCGTGGCTCGGCCGCCGGCTCGCTGGTGGCGTACGCGCTGGGCATCACCGACCTGGACCCGATCCAGCACGGTCTGATCTTCGAGCGGTTCCTCAACCCCGAGCGGGTCTCGATGCCGGATGTCGACATCGACTTCGACGAGCGTCGGCGCGGTGAGGTGATCAAGTACGTCACCGACAAGTGGGGTGAGGACAAGGTCGCCCAGATCGCGACCTTCGGCACGATCAAGGCGAAGGCCGCGATCAAGGACTCGGCCCGGGTGCTGGGTTTCCCGTACGCGGTCGGCGACCGGATCACCAAGGCGATGCCACCGGCCGTGATGGGTAAGGACATCCCGCTCACCGGCATCTTCGACCCGAAGCACCCCCGTTATGCCGAGGCCGGCGAGATCCGGGGTCTGTACGACTCGGACCCGGACGTGCGCAAGGTGATCGACACGGCCAAGGGCATCGAGGGGCTGATCCGCCAGACCGGTGTGCACGCCGCAGGCGTCATCATGTCCGCCGAGCCGATCATCGAGCACATCCCGTTGACGCGCCGTGACGCCGACGGGGCGATCATCACGCAGTTCGACTACCCGACCTGCGAGTCGCTCGGGCTGTTGAAGATGGACTTCCTCGGCCTGCGCAACCTGACGATCATCGACGACGCGGTCAAGAACATCGAGCTGAACCACGGCCTCAAGCTCGACCTGCTGGGCCTGCCGCTGAACGACAAGGCGGCGTACGACCTGCTGGCCCGCGGTGACACGCTGGGCGTGTTCCAGCTCGACGGTGGCCCGATGCGGTCGCTGCTGCGGCTGATGAAGCCGGACAACTTCGAGGACATCTCGGCCGTCCTGGCGCTGTACCGGCCCGGCCCGATGGGCGTCGACTCGCACACCAACTACGCGCTGCGCAAGAACGGCCTCCAGGAGATCACGCCGATCCACCCGGAGCTGGAGGAGCCGCTGCGGGAGATCCTGGCACCGACGCACGGCCTGATCGTCTACCAGGAGCAGGTGCAGCGCGCCGCGCAGATCCTCGCCGGCTACACGCTCGGTCAGGCGGACCTGCTGCGCCGGGCGATGGGTAAGAAGAAGAAGGAGATCCTCGACAAGGAGTTCATCCCGTTCCGGGACGGCTGCCGCGAGCGCGGCTACTCCGACGAGGCGATCCAGGCCGTGTGGGACGTGCTGGTGCCGTTCGCCGGGTACGCCTTCAACAAGGCGCACTCCGCCGCGTACGGCCTGGTGTCCTACTGGACGGCGTACCTCAAGGCGCACTACCCGGCCGAGTACATGGCCGGACTGCTCACGTCCGTGGGTGACGACAAGGACAAGATGGCGCTGTACCTGTCCGAGTGTCGCCGGATGCGCATCCAGGTGCTGCCGCCGGACGTCAACACCTCGGCCGGGCCGTTCACCCCGGTCGGCAAGGACATCCGCTTCGGTCTGGCGGCGGTGCGCAACGTCGGCGCGAACGTGGTCGCCTCGATCATGCGGTGCCGGGACGAGAAGGGCGAGTACGCCGACTTCTACGACTTCCTGTCCAAGGTGGACGCGGTGGTCTGCAACAAGAAGACGATCGAATCGCTGATCAAGGCGGGCGCGTTCGACTCCCTCGACCATCCGCGCAAGGGCCTGCTCACGGTGCACGCCGACGCCATCGACGCGTACGCCGACGTGAAGCGCAAGGAGGCCGTCGGCCAGTACGACCTGTTCGGCGCCGGCTTCGGCGACGCGGACACCGGCAGCACGACGGTGATGCCGATCATCGGCGACAGCGAGTGGGAGAAGCGCGACAAGCTGGCCTTCGAGCGCGAGATGCTCGGGTTGTACGTCTCCGACCACCCGCTGTTCGGCCTGGAACACATCCTGGGCGCGGCGGCCGACACCACCATCGCCTCCCTCGCCGAGGACGGCGCGGTGCCCGACGGGGCGGTCGTCACCCTCGCGGGCATCCTGTCCGGGGTCCAGCGGCGGGTCACCAAGCAGGGACGGGCCTGGGCCTCGGCCACCCTGGAGGACCTGGCCGGCGGCGTGGAGACGCTGTTCTTCCCCAACACCTACGAGGTGATCGGCCAGTACATCGCCGAGGACGCCATCGTGGTGGTCAAGGGCCGGGTGGACCGCCGCGACGACACCCCCCGCATCATGGCGATGGACATGTCCATGCCGGACGTCAGCACCAGCGCCACCAACAAGCCGGTCACCCTCACCATCCCGGTGCACCGCTGCACGCCGCCACTTGTGGAACGCCTCAAGGAAACCCTGGTCCTGCACCCCGGCGACACCGAGGTGCACGTCAAGCTCCTCAACGGCGGGCGTACCACCACCCTGCGGCTGGGTCCGTTCCGGGTGGCGGCGACCACCGCGCTGATGGGTGACCTGAAGAGCGTCCTGGGCCCGGCCAACGTGAGCTGAGCTGGGCCTCGGTCCGGCCGGCATGCGCCGGCCGGACCGTCGAGCTCAACCCCGGTCGGGGGCCGCGATCTCGCGGAGCTGGCCGTCGGCCAGCCGCAGCCAGCGCTGCACGCCGATCTCGGCGAGGAACCGCTCGTCGTGGCTGACCACGACAAAGGCGCCCTGGTACGCGCTCAGCGCGCTCTCCAACTGGGCGACGCTGACCAGGTCCAGGTTGTTCGTCGGCTCGTCGAGCAGCAGCAGTTGCGGTGCCGGTTCCGCGCAGAGCACACACGCCAGGGTGGCGCGCAGCCGCTCACCGCCGGAGAGCACCCCGACGGGCAGGTTGACCCGGGTGCCCCGGAACAGGAAGCGGGCCAGCAGGTTCATCCGCCTGGCATCCGGCAGGCTCGGCGCGTACGCGGCGAAGTTCTCCGCCACCGTCCGGTCGAGGTCCAACAGGTCCAGGCGCTGCGACAGGTACGCGATCCGCCCGTCGGCCCGCTTGATCTCACCGCCGGCCGGTTCGAGGTCGCCGTTGACGAGCCGCAGCAGGGTCGACTTGCCGACGCCGTTCGCCCCGGTGAGCGCAATCCGCTCCGGGCCCCGGATCACCAGGTCGGCGCCGTCGCCACCGAACAGATCCCGGTCGTCGAAGCGGGCCCGCAGCCCCGTACCGGAGAAGACCGTCCGTCCGGCCGGGACCGTGGTGTCGGACAGGTCGACGGTGATCGTGTCCTCGTCCCGGACCGCGCGACCGGCCTCGTCGAGTCGGGCCTTGGCCGAGCCGAGCCGGGCGGAGTGGGTCTCCTGCGACTTGCCCGCCGACTCCTGTGCGCTGCGCTTGAGCCCTCCGGCGACGATCCGGGCCAGACCGGCGTTCTTCAGGTTCTTGGAGGCGTTGCTGGCCCGTCGGTCGGCCCGCTCACGGGCCTGCTGCATCTCCCGCTTCTCCCGCTTGACCTCCTGCTCGGCGTTGCGCAGGTTGCTCTCGGCCACCTCCCGCGCCGCCTGCACCGCCTCGGTGTACGCGGTGAAGGTGCCCCCGTACCAGTTGATCTCGCCGCGTTCCAGCTCGGCGATGCGGTCCATCCGGTCCAGCAGCTCCCGGTCATGGCTGACCAGCAGCAGGCAACCGGTGAAGTCGGTGAGCACGTCGTAGAGCTTGTGCCGAGCGGCCACGTCCAGGTTGTTGGTGGGCTCGTCGAGCAGCAGCACGTCCGGGCGGCGGAGTAGCTGCGCGGCCAGGCCGAGGGAGATCACCTGACCGCCGCTGAGTGTGTGCAGCGGCCGGTCGAGCGACAGGTCACCGAGCCCGAGCCGGTCCAGCTCGGACCGGGTGCGCTCCTCGACGTCCCAGTCGTCGCCGATCGTGGCGAAGTGCGCCTCGTCGGCGTCGCCGGCCTCGATGGCGTGCAGCGCCGCGATCCGTTCGGCGACGCCGAGCACCTGTGCCACGGCCAGGTCACCGGCCAGTGAAAGGGTCTGCGGCAGGTATCCGAGCAGCCCGTCGACGGTGATGCTGCCGCCGGTGGGTTGTAGCTCCCCGGCGATCAACCGCAGCAGCGTGCTCTTGCCGGCGCCGTTGGGTGCGACCAGGCCGGTGCGACCGCCGGGGACGGTGAAGGACAGCTCCGAGAAGACCGGGGTGTCGTCCGGCCAGGAGAAGGACAGGTTCGAGCAGACGACGAAGGCGTCAGACATTGCGGGTGACCTCAGAGGGTGGGCTGGGCGTGCGTGAGCCGCCCGACGACGAACGGGACCGGTGGAACGACGACATGGCCACGCCGGCCGCGCGCAGGCGCGCCGAACCGATGGCCGAACACGTCCGGTCTCACCCGGAGATGTCGTCGTCACCCGCCATGTCTGGTCTCCCTGGTCGTACCTCTCATCCAACCGGGCCAGTCTAACAACGAATCTGCGGCCCGCCAGCGGGTTCCCGGGTGGCCGCACACGGCCCCGCCGGCGCCGAACCGTGCACCGCCCTCGGCGTCGGTGCGGACCCGCGCTGCGCCGTGCGGAACGGCCGGCGAAGTTGAGGAGAGCGTTAAGTTTGTCAGCTTGCGTACCGTCCGTCGGTGGCCTTCGGTGTGCCGGCGCACCGGTGGTCGTGGGCGGGGTGGTACACCGACGGTGGCCTGCGCCCGAGGGTCGTTCGTCTCCCCGATGCCCGGACCGTTCCCGGGCCTCCAGAGCCCGGCGGAATCACCCTGGGCACGCCGATGGCCCGCGCGAAATCAAGAGGACGTCCAGTGGCCATCCATTGGCCGTTGTCACAGTGCTCGCCGCAGGTGAGGCACGACAATCCACATCGTTGTCGGCCATCCGGAAAAGGCGGATCATCAGCGACCTTTCCCACGGTTTGAGCAGCTCCGGAAGGTTTCATGACCCCCCAACATCGCCCCGAACATCGATCTGCGACGCCGCGCCTCGGTCGCCGGTCCTTCGCCTCCCTCGTCGGCTTCGCCTCGGTCGCGGCCGGCGGCGCGGTCGTCGCCTCCAATTCGGACCGACTACCGTTCTTCGGTGCGGACGGTCCGCCGCCGAGCGACGTGGGGCCACGGACCGAGGCGGTCAGCCTCAACACCTCCGCCAACACGTCCGTCGAACAGAGCTACATGGACGCCAAGTCGGCGACCGAGCTGCGCAAGGCCGCGGAGGCGAGCGCCTCGGACGTCATCCTGTCCCGGCCCTCCGCCGCCGCCGCGCAGGCGAAGGCATCGGTGCCGGAGGGCTTCCCCAACGATCCGATCCTGCACCTCGCGAACCGGGCCACGTTCGGCGCGACGCCCGCGCTGCTCGCCCGGATCAAGTCCATGGGCATCGACGCCTGGATCGACCAGCAGTTGAAGCCGGACTCGATTCCGTACACGACGGCCGAGGTGAAGATCAAGGAACTGCCCGGGATTCATCTCACCCTGGCCCAGGCCTCCGCCACGATCCACACGAACAAGGTGATGGACAGCCTCGCCGACGAGTACCTGTGGGCGACGACGGCGCGCATGATCTGGTCCGACCGGCAGTTGTTCGAGCGGGTCGTCGACTTCTGCACGGACCGGATCAACGTCCCCATGCACTTCGACTTCGGGTCGGTGAGCGCGCCGTACTTCGGGCGGGACGTCATCCGCAAGCACGCGTTCGGCAAGTACGCCGACATGCTCGTCGCCGCGGTGCAGCACGCCGGCCTGGTCATCTACCTCAACCAGTCCCAGTCGCAGAAGGCCCGGCCCAACGAGAACCTGGCTCGGGAACTCCTCGAACTGCACACCGTCGGGGCCGGCGGTGGCTACACGGAGGAGGACGTCCGGCAGGCAGCCCTGCTGCAGACCGGCCTGGGGGTCATCGGTGGAAAGGTGGTCACGGACGCCGGGCACTACACCTTCGCCTTCCGCCCCAACAACCACTACACCGGGCCCATCAAGATCATGGGCTTCAGTCACCCGAACGCATCGGCGGACAAGGGTCTGGAGGTGATCAAGGCCTACGTGAACCACGTCGTGCGCCTGCCGGCCGCCGCCAAGAGCTTCGCCCGCGAGCTGGCCACGAAGTTCGTGTCGGACAAGCCGTCGGACGCCCTCGTCGACAAGCTGGCCAAGGTCTACCTGGACAACGACACCGCGATCGTCCCCGTCGTCCGGGCGATGTTCAGCTCGGTGGAGTTCTGGGCCTCACCGTTCGCGAAGATGCACCGACCGAGCGAGTACCTCGTCTCGATCTACCGGAAGCTGGGGGTGCAGCCGCAGACGGCTCCCGGCTACAAACCGCCGAGCGCCCCCGCGCGGACGCCGTTCGCCGACGGGCTGCGGGGGATGGGCACCGTGCTGAACAACATGGGTCAGGTGCCCGTGCACCGCGGCACACCGGACGGCTGGTCCGATGTCGCCACCGCCTACCTCGGCATCTCGTGGATGTCCACGGCGTGGACCGAGATCGACTTCGTGTTGCGCGGAGGCCGTCCGGCACTGCGTTTCCCCACCGCGGCCAACCTGTTGCCGAGTCCACAGCCCGCCACCGCCGGCGCCTGCGTCGACGCCCTGGCGCAACGACTGGTCGCCCAGAAGCCGACGAGCGCGCAGCGCGCCCTCCTGTTGTCCATTGCCGAGGTCGGTGCCGACAGTCCGGCCAGCGCCACGGCTTTCCAGGGTGCGCTCGTCGACATCGCCAAAGCCCTGCTCGCCTCGCCGCAGAGTCTCCTTCGATGATGGGAAGCAACGTGTACCCCAACGGCCGTGGGCAGGAGAAGCTGCCCGACCCCGCAGAGGTGGCGCTGCGTGCCGCGTACGAGGCCACCGCCTCGAACAACGCCGCGATCCGCGACGACTTCCTCCGACTGTCGGATGTGGAGGAGGCCCAGCAGGAGGGTCGTGGCGTGACCCGACGCGCGGTCGTCGGCGGTGCCGTCGGGGCGGCAGCCGCCCTGGCGACCGCCGAGTTCGCGGTCACGAAGGCGGCGTACGCCGCGGCGCCGACCGGATCAGGCAAAACGCTGATCAACATCTTCCTCGTCGGCGCGTGCGACGGGTTGGGGCTTCTCGCGCCGGGCGACGACGCGATACTCAAGGCCGTCCGACCCAACCTGCTGCTGGACCGCACCGCCATCCCCCTCGAACGGGGGTTCGTGCTCAACAGCGCGTTCACGCCGCTGAAGCCGCTGATCGACGCCGGTCGGGTGGCCTTCGTACCGGCCGTGTCGGACAACAAGCTGCCGCGCAGCCACTTCCAGAGCATCGACATCTGCAGTCTGGGTGGGCTGCCCTCGGAGACGAAGGGCACCGGTTGGCTGGACCGTCTGCTGGACAACCTCGGACCGACCACCACGTTCCAGGCCGTCAACATCGGGGCGCAGACGTCCCGGACGCTCGTCGGCAACCACGTCCCGCTCTCGATCGCCAGTCTCAAGGCCCTCGGAGTACGAGGTGACGCGCGCTACCACGAGCGGACGTTGAAGGCCATCGAAGGGCTCTTCCACGGGCTCGCCCACCCGGCCGGTGACGTGATCGCCAACGGGATGCAGGCCATTCGGACCGCCGAGAAGCTGACCTCCACCGCGTACAAGCCGGCCAACGGAGCGGTGTACACCGGTGCGGTCGGCACCGGGTTGCAGTCCGTCGCCCAGCTGCTGCGGGGTGACGTCCCGGTGGAGGTGATCAACATGGCCTTCGGCGGGTACGACACCCACGCCGCCGAGGGAGTCAACTCCGGTGGTCACCTGTACAACCTGCTCTCCGACCTCGCCAAGGGACTGGCCGCCTTCTTCGCCGACCTGGGTACGAAGGCACAGAACACCACTGTCATCGTCACGACCGAGTTCGGTCGCCGGGTCGCGCAGAACAACGACGGGACCGACCACGGGCACGGTGGCGTCGCGATCGTGGTCTCCGGTCGCAAGCTCGCCGGCAAGGTCATCGGCGGGTGGAAGGGGCTGAAGGAACTCGACAACGGCGACGTGCCGGCGACGAACAACATGTTCGGGCTCTACGGCAAGGTCGCCCAGGGCGTCTTCGGCCTCACGGACTCGGCGGTCAAGAAGGTCTTCCCCAACAACCCGGCGGTCTCCTTCTCCATCTTCGGCTGACCGCCACTTTCGTCGTGCTGCCCGCGGTCGAGTCGGCCGTGGGCGGCACGACGGCATCGGACCGCACCGGTCGATGCCTCTCGACAGAAGAACGGATACGAATGCTCACTCGGATCAACCCGCGTCGCCTGGTGGCGGCAATGGTCACGGCGGCGCTGGTCGCCGTGGCCGTCGCCGTACCGGCAGCGGCGGCCGGACCGTCGACAGTGGTCGGCGTGGCCAGTGGCCGTTGCCTGGACGTGGTCGGCAACCTCAAGACCGCCGGCACCGGCATCAACATCTACGACTGCAAGGGCTCGGCGAACCAGGCGTGGACGCTCACCTCGACCGGTGAGCTGCGGGTCTACGACGACACGATGTGCCTGGACGTCGTCGCCCAGGACACGTCCTCACCGGCCACGGTGCAGATCTACGGCTGCACCGGCGGCGCGAACCAGCGGTGGCGGATCAACACCGACGGGACCATCGTCGGTACCCAGTCCGGTCTGTGCCTGGATGCCGCCGGTACGGCCAACAGCGCGCTCGTCAGCCTGTTGACCTGCACGGGGCAGGCCAACCAACGCTGGACGACGGCGCTGGGCAGCACGGACACCCAGCCGCCCAGCACGCCGGGCAGCCCGCGGGTGAGCGGCCTGACCTGCAACTCGGTGACGTTCGCCTGGAACGCGTCGACGGACAACGTCGCCGTGGCCTTCTACGACGTCTACCACGACGGTCAGTTGATCAAGTCGGTGAGCGGCTCGACGGTGTCGACCAGCCTGACGGTGGTCGGCGGGGCGACCTGGGGGCTGTACGTCAACGCCCGCGACGCCGCCGGCAACGTGTCGCAGGCCAGCTCCACCGTCTCGATCTCCCCACCGCCCTGCCAGGCGGACACCCAGGTGCCCACCGCGCCGCAGCAGCTCACCGGTGTCGCCTCGGGTACGACGGTGACGCTGAGCTGGGTCGCGTCGACGGACAACGTCGGGGTCGCCGCGTACGACGTGTACCGCGCTGGCGTGAAGGTCGGCACGGTCGCCGGTACGCCGCCGGCCACCACCTTCATCGACAGTGGACTCGCGGCGACCACGGCGTACCAGTACTACGTGGTGGCCCGGGACGCGCAGGGCAATGTCTCGTCGCGCAGCGGCACGACGACGGTGACCACCGGCGCCGCGTGCGCCAACCCGGTCTGCACCGTGCGGCAGGTGGCCACCGACACCGACATTCCGTGGGGGTTGGTGACGTTGCCGGACGGCAGCGTTCTCTACAGCCGCCGGGACGCGCAGGACATCGTGCAGCTGAACCCGACGACCGGTGTCAAGACGTCGGTGGGCACGGTGCCGAACGTGCAGAGCACCGATGGTGAGGGTGGCCTGCTGGGTCTGGCGATCTCGTCGAGCTTCGCCAGTGACCGGTGGTTGTACATCATGCACACGTCGCCGAGTGACAACCGGATCGTGCGTATCAAGCTGGAGAACGGTCGGTTGACCACCTCCAGCGAGCAGATCCTGATCAGCGGGATCCGGCGCAACAAGTTCCACAACGGTGGCCGGCTGCGGTTCGGTCCCGACGGCAAGCTGTACGCCAGTACGGGTGATGCGCAGAACGGCACGTACGCGCAGGATCGCGCGGCCCTGGAGGGCAAGGTGCTGCGGTTGAACCCGGATGGCAGCGTGCCGTCGGACAACCCGTTCGGTAACTACGTGTGGAGTTACGGTCACCGCAACCCGCAGGGGTTGGCGTTCGACTCGCAGGGCCGCCTGTGGGAGCAGGAGTTCGGCAACTCCATCATGGACGAGACGAATCTGATCACCAAGGGTGGGAACTACGGGTGGCCGGCGTGTGAGGGCACCAGTGGCACCTGTGGCACGGCGGGCTATATCGCGCCGGTGCGTACGTATCCGACGGCCGAGGGTTCCTGCTCGGGTATCGCGGTGGTGCGGGACGCCCTGTATGTCGCCTGCGCTCGTGGTACGCGCCTGTACCGGGGTGTGATCAGTGGTAGCAGTCTGACGAACGTGCAGACGTACTTCAGTGGCACCTACGGCCGGCTGCGCACTGTCGAGCCGTCGCCCGACGGCGGCCTGTGGCTCACGACCACGACCACCGGTGACAAGGACAGCATCCCGAACAACAGCAACGAAAAGATCCTGCACGTCACCCTCGGCAGCTGATCCGTTGTGCCCCCGCCGACCCGTCGGCGGGGGCACAACGGCATCCGCCGACGCCACCCCGGCCCGCTCAGCGGGGGCGGTACTCGACCTCGGGGCGGCCGGGGGTGCCGTAGCGGGGGGTGCGGACGGCCCGGTCGATCGTCACCAGGTACTCCAGGTAGCGACGGGCGGTCACCCGGGAGATCCCGGTCGCCGCGCTCACCTCGGTCGCCGACAACCCCGCCTCCGGGCCGGCGCCGTCGGCCAGCGCCGCGCGTACCCGGGTGAGGGTCTGGGCGTCGAGCCCCTTGGGCAGGCTGTGTCCGGCGGTGCCCCGCAGGGTGGCGAACATCCGGTCCACGTCGTGCTGGGCGGCCACCTCGCCGTCGGCGAGCGCCTGGGCGCGGTAGTCCGCGTAGCGTTCCAGCTTGTCGCGGAACGCCGCGAACGTGAACGGTTTGAGCAGGTAGTGGGTCACCCCGAGGGACACCGCGGTGCGCACCACCGCGAGGTCCCGCGCGGAGGTCACCGCGAGCACGTCGACGCTGCTGCCGGCCGCGCGCAGCGCCCGACAGACGTCCAGGCCGTGCAGGTCGGGGAGCCGAAAATCCAGGAGTACGAGGTCCACGTCGCCGCCGTCGTTGGCGCGCAGGGCCGCCATCGCCGCCCGTGCGGTGTGTGCCACCCCGACCACCGCGAACCCGGGGACCCGCCCGGTGTACGCGGCGTGCGCCTCGGCCAGCAGCGGCTCGTCCTCGACGACCAGTACCCGGATGTCGGTCATCGCGTGCCGCCGAGCGGTAGTCGGACCGTGAACAGGCTGCCGCCGTCGTCCGAGCGGGTCACCTCGGCGCTGCCGCCGTGGCGGCGCACGACCTGCCCGATCAGCGCCAGACCGAGGCCCCGCCCGGTGCTCTTGGTGGACCAGCCGCGTCGGAACGCGTCCGCCACCCGGTCCTTCGCCAGTCCTGGGCCGCTGTCGGCGACCCGGACCACCAACTCGTCGTCGACAGCGCCGACGAAGACCCGCACGGTACGCGGCGGGGGCGTACCGGCGACCGCCTCCAGGGCGTTGTCGACGAGGTTGCCGACGACGGTGAGCAGGTCGTTCGTCGGCAGCGGGCTGTCGTCGAGGCGGCAGTCCGGCTCGATCACCAGGTCCACGCCGCGCTCGCCGGCCTGTGCGGACTTGCCGAGCAGCAGCGCGGCGAGGGCCGGCTCGGTGACCGCGTCGACCACCCGGTCGGTGAGCTGCTGGGCGAGGGTCAGGTCGCGGGTGCCGAGCCGGACCGCCTCGTCGGCGCGGCCCAGCTCCACAAGCGTGAGCACGGTGTGCAGACGGTTGGCCGACTCGTGGGTCTGCGCCTGCAACGCCTCGGTCAGCGCGCGGACCGAGTCCAGCTCGCTGGCGAGGGCTCGCAGCTCGGTCTGGTCGCGCAGGGTCAGCACGGTGCCGAGCGCCGAGCCCTCGAAGCGGGCGGTTCGCTGGTTGGCCACCAGCACCCGGTCACCGGCCAGCATGGGTTCGTCGAGGGCGTCGCGGCCGGAGCCGAGCAGCTCGGCCACCGCGGGTGGCAGGTCCACGCCGGCGACCGGCTGGTCGATGACCGGCTCGTCCGCGTCCAGCCCGAGCAGCCGTCGGCCCTCGTCGTTGATCAGGGCCACCCGCCGGTCGGTTGTCAGCACGACGAGACCCTCGCGCACCGAGTGCAGGACCGCGTCGTAGTACTCGTACATCCGGGTCATCTGCGTCGGTCCGAGGCCGTGGGTCTGGCGGCGCAGGCGTCGGCTGAGCAGCCACGAACCGGTTGCGGCGAGCGCGAGCGCCGGCGCGGCGACGCCGAGGAGCACGGGAAGCTGGCGCAGCAGCTTGCGGTTGATCGCCCGGGTGGTGATGCCCACCGAGACCAGACCGATGATGCGCTGCTGCTCGTCGTACACCGGAACGACCGCGCGCACCGACTCGCCGAGCGTCCCGACGTTGGTGGTGGTGAACGGATGGCCCGCCAGGGCGGGCCCGATCTCGCCGACGAACGGCTCGCCGATCTGCCTCCGGGTGGGATGGGAGAAGCGGGTGCGATCGGGGGCCATCACGACCACGAAGTCGGTGCCCGTGGCGTGCCGGGTCGACTCGGCGTACGGCTGGAGGGTGCGGGCGGGGTCGGCGGTCGTGAGGGCGGCGCGGACGTCGGGGGAGTTGGCCACGGTCTGCGCCACCGCGAGCACCTCCTCCTGCGCGGCCTGGCGGGAGTCCGTGCGGGCCAGCCAGACGGCACCCGCCGCGCCGGCCAGCACGAGCAGCGTGACCACCACCGCCTGGAGCGCGAAGAGCTGCCCGGCGATGCTCCACTGGCGTCGGGCCACCTCCAACACCTCCCTGAGGTTTTCGCGGTGAACAGAATGACCGCAAGGCTGTCAACGGGTGAGACGCGCTTCACATTGTCGACATGGACACCACCGCACCCACCACCACTGCGGAGCCGCCGGCCCGCCGGGACCGTACCCGCTTTTTGTATCTGGCCGTCATCGCGGCCGTGCTCGCCGGCATCGTGGTCGGCCTGGTCGCTCCCGATTTCGGCAAGGAACTCAAGCCGATCGGCACCGGCTTCGTCAACCTGATCAAGATGATGATCAGCCCGGTCATCTTCTGCACCATCGTGCTCGGGGTCGGGTCGGTCCGGCAGGCCGCGAAGGTCGGCAAGGTCGGCGGCCTCGCCCTCGGCTACTTCCTCACCATGTCGACGGTCGCGCTCGCCATCGGCCTGGTCGTCGGCAACCTCATCCACCCCGGCTCCGGCCTGAACCTGGGCCCGGACCTCGCGGGCGCGGGCAAGGCCGCCGCCGGTGGCGAGGCCGCCGGTACGACGGAGTTCCTGCTCGGGATCATCCCGACCACGATGCTCTCCGCGCTCACCGAGGGCGAGGTGCTCCAGACGCTGCTGGTGGCGCTGCTCGTCGGCTTCGCCGTGCAGGCGATGGGTCGGCGTGGTGAACCGGTGCTCGGCGCGATCGCCGTCATCCAGCGGGTGGTGTTCAAGGTTCTTGCCATGATCATGTGGTTGGCGCCGATCGGCGCGTTCGGGGCCATGGCCGCCGTGGTCGGCGCGACCGGCATGGACGCCCTCAAGAGCCTCGCCCAGATCATGCTCGGCTTCTACGCCACCTGTCTGATCTTCGTGCTGGTGGTCCTGGGCGCGCTGCTCTGGTTCATCGCCCGGATCTCGATCTTCTCGCTGCTGCGGTACCTGGGCCGGGAGTTCCTGCTGATCCTGTCGACGTCGTCGTCGGAGTCGGCGCTGCCCCGGCTGATCGCCAAGATGGAGCACTTCGGCGTCAGCAAGCCGGTCGTCGGCATCACGGTGCCGACCGGCTACTCGTTCAACCTGGACGGCACGGCCATCTACCTGACGATGGCGTCGCTGTTCATCGCCGACGCGCTGGGCAATCCGCTCTCCATCGGCGAGCAGGTGTCGCTGCTGCTGTTCATGATCATCGCGTCGAAGGGTGCGGCGGGCGTGACCGGGGCCGGCATCGCCACGCTGGCCGGTGGCCTCCAGTCGCACCGTCCGGACCTCGTCGACGGGGTAGGGCTGATCGTCGGCATCGACCGGTTCATGTCGGAGGCCCGCGCGCTGACGAACTTCGCCGGCAACGCGGTGGCGACCGTGCTGGTGGGCACCTGGACCGGCGAGTTCGACCGGGAACGGGCGACCGCGGTGCTGCGCGGCGACGACCCGTTCGACGAGGCCACCATGCTCGACGACCACGACGACGAGCCGGCGCGGCGTCGGTCCGACGACGGGAAGGTGACCACCCCGGCCTGAGTCCGGGTCGGCGGCGAGATCGGGGTGTCCGTGTTCCAGGGAGCCCCGCCGTCGCCGCACTCGTTTCGATCACCATGAGTCCGTAGCGGGGTGGCGAGCCCTGCGCATTGACAGCCGCATATTTCGTTCATGCGTGGTGGTAATGTCACTCTAGGCGACGATAGTGAAATTGCGTCAAGGTGACATGTTTGGTTACGCGCCGACAATATTTGTGACTTACCTAACCGTTTTCTTCTCTATTGCGTCACGAATTGGGTGCGTAAACAGCGCCCGGTATCTTCCCTGAGTGCCTGACGCCTCTCGACAGTTGATTGCCGACCGTTACCGGCTGGTCCGTCCACTCGGCCAGGGTGGGATGGGCCGCGTGTGGCTCGCCCGGGACGAGATGCTCCACCGGGACGTCGCCATCAAGGAGCTGGTGGCGTCGCCCGGTCTGCCGGACGGCGAGCGCCGGGAGATGCGGGAACGGTCTATGCGCGAGGCGCGGGCGGTCGCCCGGCTGGGCCACGTCAACGTGGTACGGGTCTTCGACGTCCTGCACTCGGGCGACGACCCGTGGATCGTCATGGAACTGGTCCCGTCCCGGTCCCTGCAGGAGGTGCTCACGGCCGAGGGGTCGATGTCGGCGTCCCGTGCCGCGAGGATCGGGTTGGGCGTGCTGGCCGCGTTGCGCGCCGCGCACCGGGCCGGCGTTCTGCACCGGGACGTCAAGCCGGCCAATGTGCTGCTCGCCCACGACGGCAGAGTGGTGTTGACCGACTTCGGCCTGGCAACGCTCCCCGGCGACCCACGGATGACCCAGACCGGGATGGTGCTCGGCTCGCCGGCGTTCCTCGCCCCGGAGCGAGCCACCGACGGTACGGTGGGCCCAGCCGCGGACCTCTGGTCGCTCGGTGCCACCCTCTATGCGGCGGTCGAGGGTCGCACCCCCTACCAGCGGTCGTCATCGATCGCCACACTGGCGGCGCTCGTGACCGAGCCGCCGCCGCAAGCCCAGCGGGCCGGTCAGCTGACCCCACTGCTTGAAGGGCTACTGCGCCGGGAGCCGAACCAGCGGATCAGTGGCGAGGAGGCTGAGCGGCTGCTCCGCCAGGCCGTCAACCTGAGCGAGCAGGACGCTCCGGAGGGCAGCAACGTCGACGACCCGGTCGCTGCGGGGAATGGCGACGGCGACGGTTCGATCGCCGGGGCGGACGACATCCGTAGGGCGCTCCGGCCGGAGATCGTGCCCGGGCTGGTCACCGCCGAAGTCAGCCCGCCCGCGCCGGGAGGTGCTACCGACGTGCCCTTATCGACGGGAGGGCGCATGCGTCGGGCCCGGCTGAGCGGCGCACTGGCCGCCGGCCTACTGCTGGTGGTGCTGGTGACCGCGACGGTGCTCAACGGTGGGCTGCGCGGCGACGTGAGCGACAAGTCGGCTGCGGCACCGACCGCGAACCCGTCGGCGAGCGGCTTGTCGGAGATCAGGGCGCTGCCGCCTGCGGGTTGGCACTACTACCACGATGATCCCCGCTTTATCCTGCCGTTGCCGGACGGCTGGCAGGCACAGCGTGACGGTGGGCGGGTCGAGTTCCGTGAGCCGGACGGCAGGCGGCTGCTCGTCGTCGACGAACTCCGGCCCATCCCCGGGGACCTTCCTGGCGACCTGCGGACGAGGGAAGCGGCCGAACGCGAGCGGTACGCCGACTACCGGCAGGTGCGGCTCACTGCGCTACGTCTTCAGGTGCGGGCCGCAGAATGGGAGTGGACGTACACCGACGAGGACGGCACGCCGATGCGGGCGGTGAGTCGGGCGTTCGTCGCCCAGAACGGGCACGGCTATTCGATCCGCTGGACCACCCCGGCCGCCGAATGGTCCGCGAGCACGGACCTCTATGCGCTCATCACGGATGGCTTTGGAGGCTTGCCGGTGGTGGGCGTCCCCCGGTCTGGACCCGCCGTGGGGCCGTCCTCGGCCGCGTCCGGGAAGTCCGCGCCGGAAAGCGGCCCCGGCGCGGCGGTCGCAAGAGATCCGGCCCAGCAGTCGGCGGCCCCGTCGCAGGGCGCCACTGACCCAGGGAAGCAGATCCTCGGGTTCGCGAGCAGTCGTTGCATCGAGATTCCGGGCGGCAACGCCACGGCTGGTGTCCGACTGCAGATCGGGGACTGTAGCCGGACGGCGAAGCAGCTGTGGACTTTTCCCGGTGACGGTACGGTCCGCTCGATGGGCAAGTGCCTGGACGTCGCCGGTGGCTCCACCGCGGAGGGCGCCGCCGTTCAACTGGCTGACTGCTCTGGCGCCAGTTCGCAGAGGTTCAACCTGAACAAGGCCCACGACCTGGTCAACATCCAAACGGCCAAGTGCGTTGACGTGCTCGACGCGAACATGGACAACGGTGCCCGGCTGCAGATCTGGCAGTGCAATGGCAAAGCCAACCAGAAATGGCGGACCAGTTGAGCGCCCACGCCGTCGGCGACGGATCGGTTCTGCCCCGCTGTCGGTGACGGAGGTTTCAGTTGACCAGCGTGCATCGAAATGCGGTCCATTATAGAGCGACAACTTTATTTTTGGTTTATTCCCAGCTGGGGGCCCGTTCTCGGCCGCGATCGAGGGAAACTGTTGACAGGCGGCTTTCCCGAATCGAATAATTTCCCTGCCTTGCTGCGAGCCGCACTTGGCATCCCACTGTGCTCGACTGTTGATACCTAGTCTTTCCGGAAGGGGAGGATCGGTAGATGACCAACTACCGCAGTTCACCGCAGCTTTCAAGGCGGGGTGTTCTTGCGTCGGCGGGTGCCGGTGCGGCGGCGGCGCTGCTGGGCGCCGCTGGTCGGCCGGGGGCCGCCGAAGCAGCCTTGCCCGGTCGTGCCGGGACGCGGGTCGTGGTGATCGGCGGTGGGATCGCCGGGGTCGCCGCTGCTTGGCTGATGGATGGGTATTGCAATGTGACGCTGCTGGAGGCGGCGTCCACGCTGGGCGGTCACAACGCCACCGTCCAGCTCGACGTCGATGGCCGTCAGGTGGCCGTCGATCTCGGTGCGCAGTTCTTCGGGTCAGCCTCACACCCGATCTATCACAAACTCGTGACGTCGGTTCTGCAGTTGCCGACCGTACCGAACGCCTTGTACAACACCGTCGCGCAGTATGGGGTGCCCACCCCGGTGATGGTCTCACCCTCGGCCGGGCGTCCGATCACCGACGTGCTGCCCTACCTGCCCGGGCTGCAGGCTATCGGCGCGGTCATGGCCGGGGCAAAGGACCTGGAGACTCGCCAAGACTGGGATACCACCGTCGGCGAGTTCGTCGAGGCATTGGCCATCGATGAAACTCTGAAACAGAGCCTTGTCTATCCGTTTGTGGCGTCCGTGAATGGCGCTTCGATCCCCCAGGCCAAGGCTTTCTCGGCGCGCGCCGCGTTGGCGCTCGGAGTTCGGCCGCTTGTCGGCGACGGTGCCGAGCAACGGACGGAGTACGTCAACGCAAGGGACGGTCTGCAAGCTGTCATCGCGGCTCTCGCCGGTGAGTTCACCACCGTGACCGCGCTGACCAACTCGGCTGCCACTGGGCTTTCTCGGAACGGTGCGCTGTACCGGGTCGTCGATGCCGCAGGTCGAGTGCACGTCGCGGAGCACGTGGTGCTGGCGCTACCACCGGAGCCGGCGACGACGCTGGTCGCTCAACTACCCGGTGCCGATCCGCTCGTTCGAGCCTACCGTCGCTTCGGGTACATGCCGGCGCGGATCGTCGTGCATCGGGACCCCGTTTACATGCCGGCTGCGTCCACGGACTGGTCGTCGTTCAACATCCTGCGAGACGGCGACCACGCAGAGGCGTCGATCGCCTTCCAGCAACTGCGCGGCGACGTCACCCTCTACAAGAGTTGGGCCCTGAACCGCCGGCAGGAGCCGGAGCAACTGCTGGCGGAGACGACCTTCCGCCACCCCGTGATCACGCCGGACTTCATCCGGGCGCAGTCCGTGCTGCACAGCAGAAACGGCTGCGATGGGCTCTGGTTCGCTGGCAGTCACGTTCTCGACGTGGACAGCCAGGAGAGCGCCCTCGTCACCGCTATCCGGGTGGCCGCCAAGCTGTCTCCGCTCTCACCGAACCGCCGCCGGCTGGGCACGTTGCCGCCGTCACCGGTGATCCCCTGACCATCCGCCGAACCTCGCGTCCTGGCCGGGCAGTATGACCCTGAGGGGCTGCGGCGCGTGCGTGGCCGCGGCCCCTCAACGCGACAACCCTCTCCGGAGGCCACTCCGAGTGCCACGAATCGCCTGCCGTCGTGGATCTGGAGCATCCGGTACGACGACCAGGCTGGCCCTCGCGGTCAGCTCGTCGCCACGACGGCCGTCGCACGAAACTCCTGCGGGCGACCACGACCCGCCGATTGATCTCCCTGGCATCGTCACCGATGTCCCGGACGTGGAGTTCGCAGTAGTGGTGCCACGCGTCTGGCGCACCCACGCCGCGGACCGTGCGTCGGTCCGGTCAGGGGATGACAGGTAGGCCGCTGTGGTAGAGGTGCTCGAACTGACGGTGAACCCAAAGGATGCGGCCGTCGGGGCGGACGACCTTGCGGAGGTCGGCGATGGTGACGTCCTGGGCGCGCAACGCGACGTGCAGCGTCCGGAGGGTGGCGCCCTCGGCGATGATCGGTGACGTCGGTGCGCCCGGGATCCGCTCCGCCAGACCGGCGCTGTGGTCGCCGGCGGTGAGCTGGTTCGCGGCCTCCGCAGCGGCGTTCAACGTCTCGTTCGCCATCGCGACCTGCTCCTCGACGGCTTTCCACTGATCGTCGTTGAACTCGAGTTTGAGTTCGGCCATACCCACGCCGAGCAGAGGCTTGAGGAGCATGGTGGTGGCCCTCAGCAGCGGCACGGCCCGGACCCACCACTCGCGTGAGACGTCGATGGTGTAGACGCCGGCGTCGCGCCGACCGGGCTCGAGGACGTGGACGGGCTGGAGCGAGTGTTCGCAGTACAACGTCAGCCGCATCCGGATGGACGTCCACTGCGGATTGCGCAGGGACGCCCCGACGGGAGTGAGGGTGAACAGCCGGGGGCCGTCCGCGGCCTCGTCGTTGAGTTGCCACATCAACGCGGTCAGCTGTGCGTTCACGCTCGCGAGGTTGGCCTTGACGGTGTCGCTGAGGTCGGTGAGCCGCTTACTGAGCACGCGGACATGGCTGTCCACCAGCGCCACGCCGTCCTGTAGGAGGGCCAGCGCGTCGTCGCTGGCGCGCGAACCGCCCAACAGCGAGTCGATGGCGGGAAAGGCGTCGCACCCGGAGATGGGGCACTGCGCGACGGTCTGGCCGTGCGCGTCGCGCAACTTGATGAGCTTGTCGACGTCGAACAGGCCCGCGCCCGGCGCGGCCAGACCGCAGTCGTCACGGCAGCCGACGAGGGCGACGGTGGTCAGGCCGGGCCAGAACCGCTCGATGCAGTAGCGGATCTCGTCGGTGACCTGTCGCAGGTAGGTGACGGCGTCCGGGCCGCGCACCTGGACCTGGACACCGACATCGGTACGCACCGTGAGAAGTGCGCGGGCACCGTACCGGCTCTGCAGGACCATGCCCTGCTGCCAGTGCACGCCCTGCAGGGAGTCGGGCTCCGTGTAGCGCTGGTGATGCAGGCGGACGATGAGCCGGTACATCAGGGAGTCGGGAATGACCACGCGGCCCGCGGGCCCCTCCGAGATGCGGCACACCTCCAGGTACTCGCGGTCGCCGGGGCGGAAGTCGACCCACGCCCTGCGCAGGTCCGGCTGTGCGACGGGAACGAGTTGCGCGATGAGGCTCACCGGCTGGGGAGAGGCGTCGAGGGAGACCTGGTACGTCAGCTCGAAGCGCCCCATGAGCGCCAGGAACAGTCGCTGCTGTTCCCTCGTGTAGACCGTGCCGTCGGGCGCCTGCGCGGCGCTCCACAGCCTCCCGAGCGTGCGGTGTTCGACGAGACCGAGGGCGTCGACGGCGTCCCGGCTGTCGAGGACGGCGGCGATCGCGACGTTGAGCCAGTCCGGTTGGAGGATCACGAACGCGGCCAGTGCGTCGTCGTCCGCGTAGTAGATCCACTTACCCAGGTGGTGGGCATTGCTGGCCAGTGTGCGGGCCTGGAAGGCGTTCAGTCCCTGCGCGGCGGCCGCCGCCTCGTAGCCGTGGTAGTCGATCACCTGCTGGCCACCGGCGCTGACCGCCTCGATCGTCCGCTGCCAGCTTGCCGGGTAGTTACGGTGCACGTGCGGGAGCGTGCCAGCGGCCACGGCGATCGCCTCCCGTAGCGCCTCCAGCCGGTCGTCCGGGACGGCACTGTCGACCTCGTGGAAACCGACGATCAGATCGCCGAAGCGCTGCCGCAGGTGCTGTCCGTCGATGGAGTCCGCCCGCGAGGACGGGCCGCCGTGGGACGCGACCACGAGGACCCGGGCGTCCGGTGCCCGGTGCGCGATCATGGCGATCCAGGATTCCACCATGCCGGCCACGACACCCGGACGTGGTTTCCAGACGACGACGTAGACCGCTGCGGCGCTGAAGAACACCTGGTGGGCCGGCTGGTACGCCTGTTGGCCGCCGAAATCCCACCCGTTCAGGGTGATCTCGCGGCCGGCGTGGCTGACCACCAGCGGTTTGATGTCCATGCCCTGCGTCTGGTGGCGATCTCGCCAGGGTTCGCCTCGCAACGCGCCGAGCAGGGAACTCTTCCCGGCCTCGCCGGCACCCACGAACAGGAGCTTGGCCTCGGAGATCGAGATCCCGTCGGTGCCGACGTCCCGCAGGAACGCCAGCAGCGCTTCCGTGCCCTCCATCTCGGCGGCCAGCACCTCGGGCGCGAGCGGATTACCGCTCACGACGAGGGTCTGCAGCTTGGCGAGCCCGCCGATCGCGTCCGGCAGAGCCGTGAGCCGGTTGCCGTCCAGGTACAGCTCGACAAGGGAGGTCCAGTGCGCGACGGCGTCCGGCAGGGCCGTGAGCTGGTTGCCTTCGAGGGTCAGGTGGGTGAGCGAGGTCCAGGTGGCGACGGCGTCGGGCAGGGTGGTGAGCCGATTGCCGTCCAGGTGCAGCACGGTGAGGGAGGTCCAGTGCGCGACGGCGTCGGGCAGGGCGGTGAGCTGGTTGTCGGCCAGCCGCAGCGCGGTGAGGGAGGTCCAGGAGGCGGACGCGGCGGGCAGGGTGGTGAGGTGGTTGCCGTCCAGGCCCAGCGCGGTGAGGGAGGTCCAGTGCGCCACGGCGTCGGGCAGGGCCGTGAGCCGGTTGCCGGCCAGCCGCAGCACGACGAGGGAGGTCCAGCCGGCGACGGCCTCGGGCAGGGCGGTGAGCCGGTTGCGGTCCAGGCCCAGCGCGGTGAGGGAGGTCCAGGCGGCCACGGCGTCCGGTAACCCGCTGAGCCTGTTGTCACTCAGGTCGAGGGATCTGAGGGAGGTCCAGGCGGCGACGGCGTCCGGCAGGGTGTCCAGGGTGTTGTCGGACAGATCGAGGACTGTCACGTGAGCGAGAGCCGGACTGTCGCGGAGCAGCTCGGCCAGGTCGCCACTGGTGAGGCCGAGACCGCCGAGCTTGACATGCCCGTCGGTGGCGGCAGCTATGCGGTGCCGGGCCTCGACAATCGCACCGTCGTCCATGTCGAAAAGCGTAGTCCCTTGTGCACAATCGGTATCCACGGCCACGTCTGCCGGCGCCACCGCCTCCGCGCCGCGCCGTCTCCGGCCACGGCCGGGCAGACCCACCGACAGGCCGCCGATCGCCGATTGGCCGTCGCTCACCTGCGGTAACCCGCCTAGCGTCGGTGCCATGGAGATCGCGCAGGCGCAGCAGTTGTGGAAGCCGGAGCCCGGCTGGTTGAACACCGCCTCCTACGGGCTGCCGCCCGAGCCGGCCTGGACGGCGTTGCAGGACTCCCTCGCCCAGTGGCGGGTCGGCAGCACGTCCTGGGAGGGCTGGGGAGAGTCGGTGCAGCGGGCCCGGACGGCGTTCGCCGGCCTGATCGGGGTGCCCGACGCCGACGTGGCCGTCGGGGCGACGGTCTCCCAGATGCTCGCGCCGGTGGCGGCGTCCCTGCCGGCCGGCGCCACCGTTGTCGTTCCGGAGATCGAGTTCACCTCGAACCTGTTCCCCTGGCTGGTGCAGCAGGAGCGGGGCGTGACGGTCCGCACGGTGCCGGCGGACCGGCTGGCCGACGCGGTCGACGCCGACACGGACGTGGTCGCGTTCAGCCTGGTGCAGTCGTCCGACGGCGCCGTCGCCGCGTACGACGAGATCGTGGCCGCGGCCCAGGCGCACGGCGCGCTGGTGGTGGTGGACGCGACCCAGGCGTGCGGGTGGCTGCCGTTCGACGGCAGCCGGGCCGACGTGGTGGCCGTGGGCGGCTACAAGTGGCTGATGAACCCGCGCGGCACCGCGTACGCCTATCTCGCCCCCGCGCTGCGCGAGCGCCTGCGCCCCGACGCGGCCGGCTGGTACGCGGGCGGCGACCCGCACGCCTCCTACTACGGGCCGCCGCTACGGCTGGCCGACGACGCCCGCCGGTTCGACATCTCACCGGCCTGGTTCAGCTGGGTGGGCGCCGCCCCCGCCATGGAACTGGTCGCCGAGATCGGCGTGCCGGCGATCCAGACGCACGACGTGGCGCTGGCCAACCGGTTCCTGACCGGCCTGGGCCGGCAGCCGGGGGACAGCGCCATCGTCGCCGTCGACGTGCCGGACGCCCAGCAGCGCCTCGCGGCGGCCGGCATCCGCGCGGCGGTCCGGGCCGGCCGGGTCCGCGCCTCGTTCCACCTCTACTCGACCGAGGCGGACGTGGACGCCGCCCTGGAGGCGCTGGCGGGGTGACGCGGCTCAGGCCAGGTGACCGCCGATCTTCGTGTACCCGCGCAGCAGGTCACGGGAGATGATCAGGCGCTGCATCTCGTCGGTGCCCTCGAAGATGCGGTAGAGCCGGACCTGCCGGTACCAGCGCTCGATGGGCAGCTCCCGGGTGTAGCCCATGCCGCCGTGGATCTGGAGCACCCGGTCGACGACCCGGTTGACCATTCCGGCGCCGTAGAGCTTGCCCATCGACGACGCGTGCCGGGGGTCGAGGCCCTGATCGACGGTCCACGCCGAGCGCAGCACCAGCCAGCGGGCCGCCTCCAACTCGGTCTCCGAGTCGGCGATCATCCACTGGATGGCCTGGTTGGTGCCGATCTTCGCGCCGAACGTCTCCCGGGTGTTGGCGTACTCGATGGCCATCTGCAACACCCGCTCGGCGATGCCGATGGCGTGCGACGGGATGGTGTACCGGCCCTTGCCGATCCACTCCATGCCGAGGGTGAAGCCCTGCCCGATCTCGCCGAGGATGTTGCGGTGCGGCACGCGTACGCCGTCGAAGATCAGTGACGCCGGCCCGCCCTCGCCCATGGTCTGGATGAACTCGGAGCGCCAGCCCATCGCCCGGTCGACCAGGAACGCGGTCGCGCCGCCGTTGCGGGCGCCCTTCTCCCGGTCGGTCACCGCGACGACGATGGCGAAGTCGGCGTCGTGACCGCCGGTGATGAAGGTCTTCTCGCCGTCGAGGATCCAGTCGTCGCCGTCGCGGCGGGCGGAGAGCCGGATGTTGGCGGCGTCCGAGCCGGCCCCCGGCTCGGTGATCGCGAAGCAGGAACGGCGCTCGCCCTCGATCGTCGGGATGAGGAACTCCCGCTTCTGCTCCTCGGTCGCGTGGAACAGGATGTTGTCGGCCTCGCCGCCGAAGCGGAACGGCACGAACGTGTGGCCCAGCTCCGTCCAGATCAGTGACTGGAGGACGGCCGGCAGGTTCATCCCGCCGTACTCCTCGGGGGTCGCGAGGCCCCAGAAGCCGAACTTGCGCGCCTTGAGTTGCAGCTCGCGTACCTCGGAGTGGTCCAGGCTCGGCTGGTGCGCCCGCTCCCGGCGGAGAACCTCCGTTTCCAGCGGCATCACCTCGCGTTGGATGAACGACCGGGCGGTGTCCCGCACCGCCCGCTCCTCGTCGGTGAGCGAAAAGTCCACGATCGTCCTCCTGGCGTCGGCGTGGCCGGTCACCATTAAACTAGCGGTGTAAGTTTTGATGCGTCCAGACCCCATCGCCCAGACCGACGAGGAGCGCAGTGCCCCGACCCCGCCAGCCCCGGCTCACCCGGCAGCTGATCGTCGAGACAGCCACCGCGCTGATCGACGCCGAGGGCCTGCCCGCCTTCTCCACCCGCCGGCTCGCCGCCGCGCTCGGAGTGCAGGGGCCCTCGCTCTACAACCACTTCGCCACCAAGGACGAGATCCTCGACGCGGTCGCCGACGGGGTCACCGGCACCGTCGACACCAGCGGATTCGTCAGCCGGGACTGGGTCGCCGCTTCGCGTGACTGGGCGTGGTCGTACCGGCGGGCGCTCACCGCGCACCCGAACATCGTGCCGTACCTGGCGCAGGGCCCGGGTCGACGACCGGCCGCCCTCGCCATGGCGGACGCGGTCTACGGTGGCCTCGTCCGCGCCGGCTGGCCGCCGGCCCGGGCCACCCACATCGGCGCGGCGCTGCGCTACTTCGTGGCCGGGTCGGCGCTCGGCTCGTTCGCCCGCGGGTTCGTCGAGGACCCCGAGCTGTACGCCGCGCACTATCCGCACCTGCGCCAGGCGCACCGGCTCGCCGAGCACCAGCAGAGCGTGGACGAGGGTGCCTTCGCTCTCGGCCTGGACGCGCTGCTGCACGGCCTGGTCGCCGAGTACGACCGCACCGTCGGCCCCCTCGGCACTGTGGAGTCTGGCCAGCCCAGCGGGTAGCGTCCAAACTCCCAGCGCTAGTTTAGCCGCCACCGCCCGCCGCACATCCCACCACCGATCCCGGTCGCCATCGCCCGTCGCCCACCCTCGAAGGGACGCCATGGACCTCGCCGCCCCGCCGTCACCGCTGCCCGACCTCCTGCGCCTCCGGCGCCACGTGCACATCGGCGGCGACTGGACGCCTCCCGCCGGCACCGACGTGATCGAGGTGGAGAGCCCGAGCACCGGCGACATCGTCGGGCAGGTGCCCGCCGGTACGGCGGCCGACGTGGACGCCGCCGTCGCCGCCGCCCGCGCCGCCTTCGCGGGCTGGGCGGCCACCGCGCCCGCCGAACGCTCCGCTCACCTCGACCGGCTGTACACGGCCCTCGCCGCCCGCGCCGACGACCTCGCCCACGCCATCGCCGTGGAGCAGGGCTCGCCGCTCAAGCTCGCCACCCGCGTGCAGGTCGGACTCCCGCTGACCGTGCTGCGCGACCACGTGGCGCTCGCCGCCCGCCCACCGGTCGAGGAGACCATCGGCAACTCCCTCGTCGTCCGCGAGCCGATCGGCGTGGTGGGCGCGATCACCCCCTGGAACTACCCCCTGCACCAGGTGATGGCGAAGGTGGCGCCCGCGCTCGCCGCCGGATGCACGGTCGTGCTCAAGCCCAGCGAGCTGACCCCGCTGACCGCGTACCTGCTCTTCGACGCGGTCAGCGAGGCCGGCCTGCCGCCGGGTGTGCTCAACCTGGTGCCCGGCACCGGCGCGGTCGTCGGTGAGGCCCTGGCCGGACACCCCGACGTCGACCTCGTCTCGTTCACCGGCAGCACCGCCACCGGCACCCGGATCATGCGCAGCGCCGCCGACCGGATCGCCCGCGTCGCGCTGGAGCTGGGCGGCAAGTCCGCCAACGTGATCCTTGGTGACGCCGACCTGGCCGCCGCGGTCAAGGTGGGCGTGGGCAACGCCCTGCTCAACTCCGGTCAGACCTGCACGGCGTGGACCAGGATGCTGGTGCACCGCGACCGGTACGACGAGGCGCTCGACCTGATCGCGAAAGCGGTGGCCGGCTACCGGCTCGGCGACCCGTTCGACCCGACCACCCGGCTCGGCCCGCTGGTCTCCGCCGCCCAGGCCAAGCGGGTACGCGGTCACATCGACCGGGCGCTCGCCGACGGCGCGCGGCTGGTCGTCGGTGGCCCGGACGCCCCGGTCCCGGCGCGCGGTCACTTCGTCGCCCCGACCGTCTTCGCCGACGTGCACCCGGACAGCGCGCTCGCCCAGGAGGAGGTCTTCGGTCCCGTCCTCGCCGTCATCCCCTTCGACGACACCGACGAGGCCGTGGCCATCGCCAACAACTCGCGCTACGGGCTGGCCGGCGCGGTCTGGTCCGCCGACACCGAGGCGGCGCTCGCGGTGGCGCGACGCCTGCGTACCGGGGCCGTCGACATCAACGGCGCGCCGTTCAACCCGCTCGCCCCCTTCGGCGGCTACAAGCAGTCCGGCCTCGGCCGGGAGTTGGGCACGCACGGGCTCGCCGAGTTCTGCGAACTGAAGGCGATCCAGCGATGACCGGTCCCGAGCTGTCCCCGGCCGCGCCGGGAGGTGTCGAGTCGGCGTCCGCGCCGGTCGTCGTTCGCGCGCTGGTCGCGCGCGGGCCCGGCGCCGAGCTTCGGGTCGAGCGGGTACGTCTGCCCGCCCCCGGCCCCGGCGAGGTGCGGGTGACGATCCGGGCGGCCGGTGTCTGCCACTCCGACCTGTCCATGGTCAACGGCACCATCGCCGCGAGGTTTCCGCTGGTCCTCGGGCACGAGGCGACCGGGGTGGTGGCCGAGGTCGGGCCGGGCAGCCGGCTCGCGATCGGCACACCGGTGGTGCTGAACTGGGCGCCGGCCTGCCGGGCCTGCTGGTGGTGTCAACGCGGCGAGCCGTGGCTCTGCGCCGACACGACGGCCCCGACCGTGCCGCGTGGCGAGACCGAGGACGGGGTCCCGCTGCACCTGACGCTCGGTCTCGGCGCGCTCGCCGAGGCGGTGGTGGTGCCGGAGAGCGCTGTCGTCCCGATCCCCGCCGGGTTGCCGCCCGAGCAGGCCGCGCTGCTCGGCTGCGCGGTGCTCACCGGCCTCGGCGCGGTCCGGACCACCGCCCGGGTCGCGCCCGGTGAGTCGGTAGCTGTCGTCGGGCTCGGCGGGGTCGGCCTGGCCGTGCTGGCCGCGGCCCGCCGGGCCGGTGCCACGACGATCCTGGCCATCGACGTCGCCGAGGCGAAACGGGACCTGGCCCTCGCGGCCGGGGCGACCGACTTCCTGCTCTCCGACGACCGGCTCTCCAAGGAGGTACGGGCGCGCACCGAGAGCCGTGGCGTCGACCACGCCTTCGAGTGCGTCGGTCGGGCCGCCACCATCCGGGCGGCCTGGCGACTCACCCGTCGTGGGGGCGGGGTCACCGTGGTCGGCATGGGCGCCAAGGACGACATGGTCAGCCTCGGCGCGCTCGACATCTTCCACTCCGCCCGTACGCTGCGCTCCTCGGTGTACGGCTCGTCCGACCCGGACCGGGAGGTGCCGGTGCTGGCCGGCGAGCTGGCCGACGGCACGCTGGACCTGGGTGTGCTGGTCAGCGGCACGATGTCGCTGGACGAGGCGCCGGTCGCGTTCGACCGCTTGGCGCGGGGAGAGGGCGCCCGCTGGGTCGTCACGCTGGACTGACTCGTGGTGTGATCACGATGTCGACCCTGAGGAGGAGAACTGTGGGGCGCAGCGCGATCATCTTCCACGGGACCGGTGGTAGCCCGGACGTCGCCTGGTACCGCTGGTTGGCGGGGCGGCTGGAGGCCCGGGGTTACGGGGTCGAGGTGCCGCATCTCCCGGGCATCAACGTCGAGCCGATCGCGACGTTCCTGCCGACGGTGCTGGCCGGGCGCCACGTCGACGAGGACACCGTTCTGGTGGGCCACTCCGGCGGCGCGGCACTGCTCCTGGCGCTGCTGGAGCATGTCGAGGTGACCGTGGCCCAGGCGGTCCTGGTCGCCGGCTACTGCACCCGGCCCAACACCAGCGAGGAACCGGTTCTGCAGGAGCGCTACGACTGGGAAGCGATCCGGTCGCACGTGCGGGACATCTACTTCGTCAACTCGCGTGAGGACCCGTACGGCTGCGACGACCGGCAGGGACGGGCGATGTTCGAGCGGCTCGGCGGCACCCAGATCGTGCGGGACGACGGCCACTTCGGCGACTACGACCAGCCGTACGAGCGGTTCGAGCTGCTCGACCGACTCATCCCCTGACGCTTGTCACATCCGCGCCCGCAGCACGTCGACCTCGCAGCCGGGCGCCGATGGGTCGAAGCCGTGCTCGGTCAGCCAACGGATCACCACCAGGCTGCGCCACGACCACCACGCCCGGATCACGTCGAGGTCCACGTCGTCCCCGTAGCCGGCGACGACGTCGCCGAGGTGCTCCTCGTGCCCGAGAGTCAGAATGGCGAGGTCGAACAGGGCGTCGCCCCGGCTCGCCTCGGACCAGTCGAGCACGCCGGTGATCTCGTCACCGTCGACGAACACGTGGTCCGCCTGGAGGTCGCCGTGGGTGAACACCGGTGTCCACGGTCGGAGCGCCGTCTCGGCGATGTGACGGTTGCGGGTGACCAGGTCGGTGGGGAGAGCGCCGTTCGCGACGAGCCATGCGCACTCACGGTCGAGCCGCGTGGCCAGTTCGTCGAGGCTGCGACCGGGCCAGGGCGGCAGCGGCGCGTCGTGCAGCGTCCGTACGGCGGCGCCCGCCGCGGCCCACGCCGTCGCCGGCGCGGTCGACGGTTCACCGAGGCGGCCGAGCGCCCGCCCGCGTAGGGCGGCGAGCGCGAGCACGGGCGGGTTGCGCCACAGGACCTCCGGGGTCGGCACGGGTGCCAGCGCCATCGCCGCCACCTCGACGTCCACGTGATCCGGATCGGCGTCGATCTTGAGGAACATGTCGCCGACGCGCACGGTCGCCCGCTCCTGGTGGGCGACGACGACCTCGATCTCCGGCACGTCGGCCATTCTCGCGGGATCGACCGCCGAGTCCCCACTGGTTTTCGCGCCGGAGTCGTTGCAGCGGTGGAATGCCTAGCACTACTATGCATCGTACTTCTAGGTAAGAGCGGGAGGTTCCGTGAAGGTCGCCAAGGACCTGGTCGCGGCGTCGGCGACGCCGATGGTGCTCGGCATCCTGACCGAGGGTGAGAGCTACGGGTACGCCATCCTGCGGCGGATAAACGAGTTGTCCGGAGGTGAGCTGGACTGGACCGAGGGGCTGCTCTATCCGCTGCTGCACCGGCTCGAGCGTCTCGCCTTCGTGGAGTCGAGCTGGCAGGCGGTCGCCGGCGAGCGCAGGCGCAAGTACTACCGCATCACCGACCGGGGCCGGGCCGAGTTGGCCGAGCAGCGCCGACAGTGGGACACGGTCGTGGGCGCGCTCAAGGAGGTCTGGCACGACCGGATGCCCCTGCCCGCGCGTCCGCTGGAGGGTCTCGCGTGACGGCGTACGACGGTCCGCGGGAGTTGGAGGCGCAGGTCGCGCAGTGGCGTCAGTACGTGCTGCGGCGCGGGACGCTGAGCCCGGCCGACGTCGACGAGCTCGAAGATCACCTGCGCGGCTCGGTCGACGCGCTCGTCGCGGCGGGTCTCAGCTCCGACGAGGCGTTCCTGGTCGCGGTCAAGCGGATGGGCAGCCTCGACGAACTGTCTCGGGAGTTCGCCCGGGAACATTCGGAACGGCTGTGGAAGCAGCTCGTGCTGACCGGTGACTCCGGCGACCCGGCCGCCGGTGCGCGCTCCCGCCGGGACCTCTGGATCATGTTCAGCGCGGCGGTCGGCGCGGTGGCCTCGGTCAAGGTGCCCGCGCTGTTCGGGTTGACCTTCGACGACGACGGATCGTTCTACACGCGTAACGTCACCCTGTTCGCGCTGCCCTGGCTGGCGGCGTTCCTCGCCTGGCGTCGGCGAGCGCAGCCGGTGGTGATCGCGGTGCTGGTGGCGTTGTTCGCCCTCGGCGCGGTGGCGGCCAACGTCTACCCCCTGGCGGGCGACTCGCAGTCCATTGTCGTCACCAGCGTCCACCTGCCGATCGCGCTGTGGCTCGTGGTGGGTCTGGCCTACGTCGCGGACGACTGGCGTTCCACACGTCGACGCATGGACTTCATCCGCTTCACCGGCGAGTGGTTCATCTACTTCGTGCTGATGGCCCTCGGCGGCGGAGTGCTCGCCGCGTTCCTGTTCGCCACCTTCCGGGCCATCGGGATCCTCCCGGAGGCGTTCGTCTCGCAGTGGCTCCTGCCCTGTGGCGCGGCGGCCGCGGTCGTGGTGGCCGGGTGGCTCGTCGAGGCCAAGCAGAGTGTCGTCGAGAACATCGCGCCGGTCCTCACGCGGCTGTTCACCCCGCTGTTCACGGCCGCGCTCCTCGCCTTCCTCGTCGCCGTCGTGTGGACCAGTCACGGCATCGACGTCGAGCGCGAGGCGCTGATCCTGTTCGACCTGCTGCTGGTCGTGGTGTTGGGGCTGCTGCTCTACTCGCTCTCGGCGCGCGATCCGCTTGCCCCGCCCGGCGCGTTCGACAAGCTCCAACTCGCGCTCGTGGTCAGCGCGCTGGCCATCGACGTACTGGTGCTCTTCGAGATCACCGGACGCATCACCGACGACTACGGCGGCACGCCCAACCGGGCGGCGGCGCTCGGTGAGAACGTGGTCCTGCTGGTCAACCTCGCGTGGTCGGCCTGGCTCCTGCTGAGCTTCGTCCGTCGGCGGACACCGTTCGCGGCGCTCGAACGCTGGCAGACCGGTTACCTGCCGGTGTACGCCGCCTGGGCCTGGATCGTGGTCCTCGTCTTCCCGCCGTTGTTCCACTACGCCTAGCCGAGCAGGTCCGGTCACCGCGGCCGGGGGCGGATGCGGTGCTGAGCGGTATACCGCAGAGGAATGAATATTCCTCCGAGGTATACCGCTCCTGGGCACATTCGCCTGGCCGGCCCGGCGGCCGCGTCACTTACCGGTGACGATGCCGGGGTTGATGCACAGGCCCGGGTTGGCGCCGTTCTTCTCGGCGATCTCCAGGCAGCGGGTCACCTTGTCGACCTTCGCGTTGGTCTCGGTGATCTGCTTGGAGATCTCGGCGTTCTTGCGGTCCTGCTCCAGGTTGCGGGTCTGCGCCAGCTTGTCCTGGAACGCCTTGATGTTGCCCTCGGTCTTGTCGTCGTGGTTGACCCGCGTGATGGTCACCGACAGGATGTCGACGTCGGTGGCGAGGCGGTTCTCGCCGCTGGTCTTGATGTTCGCCGCGAACGGCTTGAGGTCCACGTTCAGGTCACCGGTCCGCGCGTCGATCTTCTCCAACGGGTTGTACGCGGCGAACGCGTCGTTGACCGCGCTGTCGAGCTGCACGCCCACCCGCTGTCCCCGGAAGCTGTCGAAGTCGCCCTTGTAGTCCATGAACTGCTTGGGCGCGTTCTCCGGCTTGACCTGCCACTCGATGAGCACCTCGACGCAGGCGTCGGCGAGTGTCCCCGTGCGTACCCGGACGCAGTTGTCGCCGCCGATGTGGTCGTACTTCTGTCGGCCCGCGTCCCACTCGCCGACCTTCTGCCAGGGGGCCACCCACTTCAGGCCGGAGCCGGTCACCTCGCCGGTGGGCTTGCCGAAGCTGGTCACGATGCCGACCGAGCGGATGGGCACCGAGTGGGCGCTGGAGGCGAGGCCGACCAGCAGGGTGAGGGCGACGAAGCCGAGTGCGGCGAGGGCGGCCACCCGCTTGAGTGACCGCGCGGGGGCGACGAGTGCCAGGACGGCGCAGACGGCCAGGGCGACGGCGAAGACGATCGCCATGGTGAAGCCGACAGGCATGGGATGGAGGGCCTTCCGCTGGGCTGTGTGGATCATCAATCTAGGAGGTCGGGTCAAGTCGGGCCGCGCCGGTAAATTCCGCGCCGGGCGCATCCGCCGCGCCCACTCGCGGCGAACCCCGGGTAGAGAACACCTATCCGGGGGTACGCCTGTGCTGACCGATCCGATGCCGGCCGACGCCGTGCAGACCGCGCTCAAGCGGGTCTCGCTGGCGGCCGAGGACCTGGACGGTAACCGTGTCGCCTCGCTGATGCTGGAGCTGGCCGCCGAGTGGGGCGTGCCGGCGCTCTGGGAGCAGGTCTGCCAGCCACTGCTGGCGCGCCTGCCGGGGCGCGACGCCGCCGAGATCGCCGTGGAACACGCCCTGTCCGAGGGCGTCCGGGTGGGGCTGGACGTCCACCGCCGGCAACCCGGGCGGTCCCTGCCGACCGGTGGGGTGCTGCTCGCCGGCGCCGACCGGGAGGCGCACTCGCTCGGCCTGCACGCCCTTGCCGCAGCCCTGCGGGAGCGGGGGCGCGGCTGCCTGCACCTGGGGTCCGCGCTGCCGTGGCCCGCGCTGACGAGCGCCGTGCGCCGGGCGCGTCCGTACACCGTCGTGCTGTGGTCGCAGACGCCGGTGACCGGCCGCGCGTACCGTCTGGTGCGCTTCGCCCGGGATTTTTCCCACCTGCGGGTGTACGGCGCCGGACCGGGCTGGATCGAACCCCTCGCCGCGCCCGCAGGCCACCTGGGCGCGCTGCCGGCAGCCGTCGACGTCTGCCTGGCCGAGCCGGAGCCGGCGGAGTGGCGGCACGCGGAGACGTGACGCGGACCACTTGCGATACGAAACAGTTCCGTATCGTTAATGGCGGTCGTACTCTGGTCGCCGTTACGAGTCTGGCCCGTATCGTATTGCTGAGCGGGTGCAACCGGGGGGAGAACCGGGCATGGAGCTGCACGACAACACAGGACACCCGAGGAGGTGGGCGATCCTGGGGGTGCTGGTGATCAGCCTCCTCGTCGTCGTCCTCGACAACACGATCCTCAACGTCGCCCTGCGCACGCTGGCCGACCCGGTGCACGGCCTCGGGGCCAGCCAGGGCGAGCTGGAATGGGCCATCAACTCCTACACGCTGGTCTTCGCCGGCCTGCTGTTCACCTTCGGGGTGCTCGGCGACCGCGCCGGCCGCAAGCGCTTCCTCATGATCGGGCTGGCGCTGTTCGGCCTGGCGTCGCTGCTCTCCGCGTACGCCGACAGCCCCGCGCAGCTCATCGCGGCCCGCGCCCTGATGGGGGTCGGCGGCGCGGCCATCATGCCGGTGACGCTCTCGATCATCTCCAACGTCTTCGACCCGCGTGAGCGCGGCCGGGCCATCGGCGTCTGGGCCGGCGCGGTCGGCCTGGCGGTGGCGATCGGCCCGATCCTCGGCGGCACGCTGCTGGAGCACTTCTGGTGGGGCTCGGTCTTCCTGATCAACGTCCCGGTGGTCGTCGCCGGCGTGATCCTGGTGGCGCTGCTCGTCCCCGAGTCGCGTGACCCGCGTCCCGGCCGCGTCGACCTGCTCGGCGTGCTGCTCTCCGTGGTCGGCCTGATCGCCCTCTCCTACGGCATCATCGACGGCGGCGAGCACGGCTTCGACCGCCCGGTGGCCTGGGGTTCGATCGTGGTGGGTCTCGCCGTGCTGGCCTGGTTCGTGCGGCACGAGCTCCGCTCCGACCACCCGTCGCTGGACGTCCGGCTGTTCAAGGTGCCGCGCTTCGCCGCGCCGGTGGCCATCGTCGGCCTGGTGTTCTTCGCCGCGATGGGCGTGATGTTCTTCAGCTCGTTCTACCTGCAGCTGGTCCGCGACTACAGCCCGCTGCAGACCGGTCTGCTCTTCCTGCCCTTCGCCGGCGCCCAGCTGGTCTTCGCACCGCGCAGCGCGGCGATGGTCCGCCGCTACGGCGGCCGGGCGGTCGCCGCCGTGGGGCTGGGGCTGACCGTGGTGGCGCTGGCCGCGTTCGCCTTCATCGGCGCGTCCACCCCGATCTGGGTCGTGCTGGTCGTGTTCTTCATCCAGGGCGTCGGGATGGCCAACATCATGCCGCCGGCCACCGAGTCCATCATGTCGGCGCTGCCCCGTGAAAAGGCTGGCGTGGGCTCCGCGGTGAGCAACACCGTCCGTCAGGTGGCCGGCGCGCTCGGCGTGGCGGTCCTCGGCTCGGTGCTCAGCGCGGTCTACCGCAGCGACGTGGGTGACGCGCTGACCGGCCTGCCCGCGCAGGCGCAGGACGCGGCCAACGAGTCGATCTCCGGGGCATACGCGGCCGCCGGACGACTCGGACCGGCGGCTCCCACGCTGATCTCGGCAGCCAACGACGCCTTCGTCACCGCCATGCACTGGGCGGCGGCACTGTCCGCGATCGTCGCGGCCCTCGGCATGCTGGTGGTGCTGCGCTGGATGCCGGGTCGCGACGCGCTTGCTCCGGCGTCGGCGGCTCCCGCCGCCGAGCCCGAGTTGGCTGGGACGGCCTAGGTTCCGGGACAATGTCCGACATGACGTCCACCGCCGATGCTCCGCGGTCGCCCGGGCGACCGCGGAGCCTCCGCGCCGACGAAGCGATCGTCGAGGCCACTCTCGACCTGCTCGCCGAGGGCAGCACCATCGAGGCGCTCTCGATCGAGGCGATCGCCACCCGCGCTGGCGTCGGCAAGGCCACCATCTACCGCCGCTGGGCGGGCAAGGACGCGCTGCTGATCGACGCGCTGCGCCGGCTCAAGGGCATCATGCCGCAGCCGACCGGCAACTCCGTCCGCGACGACCTGCTCGTGCTGGTCGGCGCGGTCGGGCAGAACGTCGACCCCCGCGCGGCGAAGATCATGCCGTGCCTGGTGCCGGCGGTGAACCGCAGTCCGGACCAGTTCCAGCTCTACCAGAACATCATCGAGCCCCGGCGGCAGCTCATGCGCGAGGTGCTGCGGCGCGGCATCGACGAAGGGCTGCTACGGCCCGACATCGACGTCGAGGTGACCATGGCGCTGCTCACCGGGCCGATGCTGATCCAACGCGTACTCCAGTGGAACCCGGAGTTGGACGACCGCAACCTGCCGACGCAGGTCGTCGACGCCGTCCTCGAGGGCATCCGCGCCCGCTGACCCGACCGCGCCCTGGCCGCTCTCTCGACCGTGTGTCGGGTCAGCCCGCCGGGGCGCGCAGCCGATGCAGGCGCAGCGCCAACTGCACCTCCAACGCCCGCTCGGGTCGCTGCCAGTCCGCGCCCAGCAACTGTCCGACCCGCTCCAGCCGCTGCGTCACCGTGTTGACGTGCACGTGCAGCTGCTCGGCGGCCCGGGCCAGGCTGCCGCCCACCCCGAAGTACGCCTCCAACGTCTTCACCAGTGCCGTCCCGCGCCGGGCGTCGTAGTCGACGACGGGCCCGACCGTGGCGGTGAGGAACTGGGCCACGTCCTTCTCGCCCCGGTCACCCACCGTGCCCAGCAGCAGCCCGACGAAGCCCAGCTCCGCGGTGCTCGCCCCCTGACCGGCACGGCCCAGCGCGCCGAGCGCGGTGAGGCAGCGGTCCGCCTCGTGGAACGTTCCCGCCAGCGCCGTCGGCCCGGTCGCCGGCCCACTCGCCCCGGCGGTCACCGGCCGGCCCGTCACCCGCGACAGGTCCCGCGCCACCGCTCGGGCGCTGCCGCCGGCGTCCTGGCCCGGCAGCATCAGGACCACCCGACCGTCGCGCGCCGCCGCCAGGCCGCCCCGCGCCGAGGCGTACGTGGTCGCCCAGGAGAGCACCCGCTGCCGAGCCGAGCCGGTCGCCGCGATGGCGTCATCGCCCACCGCCACCAGCACGTGCGGCGCGTCCAGGTCCACCCCGAGCCGGCGGGCCCGGCTGCGCAGCGCGTCGGTGTCGCGCAACGGGCGGGCGATCAGGTCGTCCAGCAGCTCGCCACGCACCCGCCCCTCCGCCTCCGCGACCGTCCGGCGGAACAGCAACAGCAGGGCGGTCACCAGAGCGGCCCGCTCCAGGATGCGCTGGTCGGCGTCGACCAGCTCGTCGTCGGGGCGCAGCACCAGCGCGCCCAGGTTCTCCGTGCCGGCCACCACCGCCGCGTACCACAGTGGACCACGGCGCACGCTGCGTCCCTCGGTACGGGACGCGGCCACCGCCTCCACGATGTCCGCCCGCTCGGGCTCGTCGATCTCGCCGACCCGGGCCAGCAGGCGGCCCTCGGCGTCCAACGCCAGCAGCGCCCCGCCCAGCACGTCCGTCACCGCGGCGGCCACGTCCTCCACGCCGCCGCCCCGCAGCACCAGCGCGGTCATCCGGTCGTGCGCCGCCGCGGCCCGCTCCACCGAGCTGCTGTGCGCCCGGATGGTGGTGTTCGCCGCCGACAACTCGGCCAGCGCCGCACGGGTCTCGGCCAGCAGCCGGGCCGTGTCGATCGCCACCGCGGCGTGCGCGGCGAGGGAGACCAGCAACGCCACCTCCTCCCGGGCGAACGGCCGGGCCGAGCGGTTGGCCGAGTAGAGCACCCCGATCGAGGTGGAGCCGAGCCGCAGCGGCACACCGAGGATCGCCACCAGGCCCTCCTCGCCCACGCCGGCATCGATCTCCCCGGTGTGGTGGAAGCGCGCGTCCTCGCCGTAGTTGGCGGTGACGTACGGCGCGCCGGACTGGGCCACCAGACCACCCAGGCCGGCGCCCATCGGCAGCCGCAGACGCTGGAAGCGTGCCGAGACGGACCCGTCGGTCACCCGCATGTAGGTGTCGCCGCGCTCGTCGTCGTTGAGCGTCATGTACGCCACGTCGGCGCCCAGCAGGTTGCGCGCCCGGTGCACGATCGCCCTTAGCACGTCGTCCAGGTCACGCAGCCCGGCCAGGTCGCTGACCGTGTCGTACAGGCCGGACAACTCGGTCTCCCGGCGACGGCGGCGCTCCAGCAGCGCGCGGACCCGCAACGCCACGGTCTTGGCCTGCTCCAGCTCGGCCAGCCGGTCCGCAGGCACCCCGGCGGCCCGCGCGGCCACCAGCGGACCCTCGAACTCCACCGCGGCGGCCTCGCGGGCGAGCAGTTCGAGGAACTCCACCGGCGACGACATGGTCGACATTGTGCTCGGGCCCACTAGTTGGCCGTCCAGCCCCCGTCGAGAGCGATCGACGCGCCCGTGATGAAGGACGCCGGAGGCGAGCACAGGTATGCCAGCAACTCGGCCACCTCCTCCGGCTCGATCAGCCGCTTGACGGCCGCCCGGGCCAGCATGATCTTCTCGACGACCTCGGCCTCGTCGATGCCGTGGCTGGCCGCCTGGTCGGCGATCTGGCTCTCCACCAGCGCGGTCCGCACGTACGCCGGGTTGATGCAGTTGGCCGTCACCCCGTGCGCGGCACCCTCCAGCGCCACCACCTTCGACAGCCCTTCGAGGGCGTGCTTCGCCGAGACGTACGCCGCCTTGTACGGCGAGGCACGCAGGCCGTGCACCGAGGAGATGTTGACGATCCGGCCCCAGTTCCGGGCGTACATGTGTGGCAGCGCCCGGCGGATCAGCAGGAACGGCGCCTCCACCATCACCCGCTGGATGTACTCGAAGCGCTCGACGGGGAAGTCCTGCAACGGCGCCACGTGCTGGAGACCCGCGTTGTTCACCACGATGTCCACGTCCACGTCGAGGGATTCCACGACCGCCGTGTCGGCCAGGTCCACACCCTCGGCGCGCCCGCCGGCCTCCGCGGCCACGGCCTTGGCCGCCTCCAGGTTCCGATCCACCACGAGCACCTTCGCCCCGGCCGCGGCCAGGCGCAGGGCGCACGCCCGCCCGATGCCACCGCCGCCTCCGGTGACCAGGGCGGTCCGGCCGGCGAGGTCGACCTGTACGACGTGGGGGACCGCCACGGGTTCTGCCGTCATGGCGCAAGAAGTTACGAGCTGTGTCTCCGCCGGCACATGGGCCGGGGCCACATACTCCTGGGCAAAGCTGTGTGCCCGCCGGTTGGTCATCCTGGGTCGCCGAGTGGTCAAGACCCGCGCAACGTCCCCGATGGTGCTGTCTCCGGCGAGCGGGATGCAGCAACTTCCCCGATGTTGTGAGGATCTTGGGCGCGGGGCGCGGGGCGCGGGGCGCGGGGCGCGGGGCGCGGGGCGCGGGGCGCGGGGCGCGTGTCCCGTGGGGCCGGTGGGAAGGGCGGGGGTTAGGGTGTCGAACACACGTACTGGGGGAGGGGGCGGCGTGCGGGTGCTGGGGGTCGACCCGGGGTTGACGCGCTGTGGGGTGGGCGTGGTCGAGGGCGTGCCCGGTCGACCCTGCACGCTTGTCGCCTACTACGTCGTCTACACCGATCCGGCCGACGACCTCGCGTTGCGGCTGCTGCACCTGGACCGGTCGCTGAACGAGCTGGTCGCCGAGCACCAGCCGGAGAGCGTGGCCGTCGAGCGGGTGTTCAGCCAGCACAACGTCCGTACGGTGATGGGCACCGCCCAGGCCAGCGGGATCGCCGTGCTGGCCGGGGCGCGGGCCGGGCTGCCGGTGCAGACGTACACGCCCAGTGAGGTGAAGGCGGCCGTGACCGGCTCCGGTAAGGCCGACAAGGCGCAGATGACCGCCATGGTGACCCGGCTGCTGCGGTTGGCCGAGCCGCCGAAACCGGCGGACGCGGCCGACGCGCTGGCCCTGGCCATCTGTCACGTGTGGCGCGGCGGCACCCGTTCCAAGCTGGCCGTCGCGGCCGACCGGGCACGACGAGGAGGAGCACGATGATCGCCAGCGTGCGCGGCACGGTGACCGCGACCGGTCCGGATCTGGCCGTGATCGAGGTCGGCGGGGTCGGTCTGGCCGTGCACTGCGCCCCCGGGACGCTCGCGGAGCTGCGGGTGGGGCAGCCGGCGCGGCTGGCGACCAGCCTGGTGGTCCGGGAGGATTCGCTGACCCTCTACGGGTTCGCCGACGACGACGCCAAGGCGCTGTTCGAGCTGCTGCAGACGGCCAGTGGGGTCGGCCCGCGGCTGGCGCAGGCCGTGTTGGCCGTGCACACGCCGGACGCGGTGCGTAAGGCCATCGCCAACGCCGACACCGCCGCGTTGACGCGGGTGCCCGGGATCGGCAAGAAGGGCGCCGAGCGCCTGGTGCTGGAGCTGCGGGACCGCATCGGCCCGGTGTCGATCGGCGCCGACGGGGTGGGCGGCGTGACCGGCGGCGCCTGGCCCGACCAGGTCCGGCAGGCGCTGGTGGGTCTGGGCTGGACGGCCGGGCAGGCCGACCAGGCGGTGGCCGCCGTGGCGGAGAGCATCGAGGGTGCCACCCCGCCCGTGCCGGTCCTGCTCAAGCAGGCCATCCGACTGCTGGGCCGTACCCGATGAGCGACACCGACGGGCTCGTCTCGGCGTACGTCAGTGATGCCGACCGGGACGCGGAGGCGACCGTACGGCCCCGGCGGCTGGCGGAGTTCATCGCCCAGGACCGGGTACGCGACCAGCTCGACCTGCTGTTGCAGGGCGCCATGCGGCGGGGCTCGCCGCCGGACCACATCCTGCTCTCCGGGCCACCCGGCCTGGGCAAGACGAGCCTGGCCAACATCGTCGCCGCCGAGTTGGGCGCGGGCATCCGGGTGACCAGCGGCCCGGCGATCGAACGGTCAGGCGACCTGGCGGCGATCCTGACCAGCCTCGCCGAGGGCGACGTCCTGTTCATCGACGAGATCCACCGGATCGCCCGACCCGCCGAGGAGCTGCTCTACAGCGCGATGGAGGACTTCCGCGTCGACGTGGTGGTCGGCAAGGGGCCGGGCGCGACCGCGATCCCGCTGGACGTCGAGCCGTTCACCCTGGTCGGCGCGACCACCCGGTCGGGTCTGCTGACCGGGCCGATGCGGGACCGGTTCGGCTTCGTCGCGCACCTCGACTTCTACGCCCCGGCGGATCTGGAGACGCTGCTGCACCGCTCGGCGCGCATCCTCGGGGTGCCGATCACGCCGGACGGCGCGGCGGAGATCGCCGGCCGGTCCCGAGGCACTCCGCGGATCGCCAACCGGCTGCTGCGCCGGGTCCGCGACTACGCGGAGGTCCGCGCCGACGGTGTGGTCACCCTGGGCACCGCCCGCAAGGCCCTGACGGTGTACGACGTCGACGCGCTGGGTCTGGACCGGCTGGACCGGGCGGTGCTGACCGCTCTGGTGGAGTCGTTCCGGGGCGGCCCGGTCGGCCTGTCCACCCTCGCGGTGGCGGTGGGGGAGCAGCCGGACACGGTCGAGGAGGTCTGCGAGCCGTTCCTGGTGCGCGCCGGCCTGTTGGCGCGTACGCCCCGGGGACGGGTGGCCACGGAGGCCGCCTGGCTGCATCTGGGGCGTACCCCGCCGAATGGTACATTTGGGGCGGATGTCGCGCCAGCACCCGATCTGTTCTCCGTGCCACCCGATCAGCCGTAATGTGAACGTGATCTGTGCCGCATTCGGTGTTCTCAGGTGCAGGGATTAGACTTCGCCGCGGTCTGTACAGGATGTGAGAATCCGCCTCCGCTCTGGCACTCCCCGTGCCGGACAGGGGCCAATGGGAAGGCAGTAACCGTGCAATACCTTGCAGCGGGTGGTGGGGCCGGCGGCTTCACGCCGATCCTGATGATCGTCCTGCTCTTCGGCGTCATGTACTTCATGATGATCCGTCCCCAGCAGAAGCGTCGCCGTGACGCCGAGGCCATGCAGTCGGCGCTCGGTCCGGGCGACGAGGTCGTCACCATCGGCGGGCTCTACGGCACGGTCACCGGCGTCGAGGACGACGCCGTCCTGCTCGAGATCGCTCCGGGCGTCCAGACCCGCTACGCCCGGCCGGCCATCGCCCGGGTGGTCACCCGCGCGGAGCTGCCGAGCGAGCCGGTCACCGAGGACGCGGACACCGTCAAGGAATGACCTTCCCGCAGGGGGTCGACGGTTTCGGCGCACGGCCGGCCGACCGGCCCCCGGGGTCACCGCGCCCGACGGGGCAGCGGACGTGACGTGAAAACTGGATAGTTGGGTCGACGCCGGGCGTCGGCACGTTCCCGTGGCCGTCGGCGTCCCCCGTCCGGCGTGTCCGGCCACTGTGTCGGCATCCCGTCGGCTCAGGTCAGACCGTTGGCCGGGACCCCCGGCCCGACACTCGCCGCCGCCGCGCGCAGCGGCGCGACCGTACAGGGAGACAGGACAACCGTGGCACCACCTCAGGGACAGATGCGACCCGGCCGGCAGCTCGCCGTGCTCGGGTTCATCTTCGTGGTCCTCTACCTTCTGGTGTTCTTCGCGGGCGGTGCCAGCGGCAGCTTCAAGGACCGGCTCGAGCCCAAGCTCGGTCTGGACCTGATCGGCGGCACCCGGATGACGCTGGAGGCGACCAACAACGTCGACGGCAAGCCTCCGACGGCGGAGAACCTCGAAGAGGCCCGCCAGATCATCGAGAGCCGGGTCAACGCGTTCGGCGTGGCCGAGGCCGAGGTGGTCACCGAGGGCAACCGGAACATCGTCATCTCCCTGCCGGGTGAGAACCGGGACCTGACGGACGTGGGCAGCGCCGCCGAGCTGCGCTTCCGCAAGGTGCTCAAGGCCGCGGACGGCAGCGGTACGGCCGCTGCGCCGCCGGCGGCCACGCCGGCGCCGGGCAGCGTCACGCCGTCCGGTGCCGCGACGCCGCCGGCCCCGTCGGGCAGCGCCGCGCCGAAGGTGAGCCCGTCGGCCAGCGGCGGACAGGGCGGGATGGCGCCCGCGCCGAGCGCCAGTGCCACGCCGACCCCGTCGGCCTCGGCGAGTGCCGCGCCGTCGGCGAGTGCCAGCGCCGAGCCGGTGCCGGCGAGCATCGAGCAGCAGCGCAAGGCCGTCGAGCAGAAGGTCGGTGCCGCCGCCTGGCAGGCTGCCAGCGCGTTGCAGGCTCCCGCCGACCTGAGCACCGACCCGTCGTTGGGTGACAAGCTCAAGCCGTTCAGCACGCTGACCCCGCAAGAGGTCGCCGTACTGCCGGCGCAGATGCAGTTCAACGTGCCGACGATCGGCTGCGCCCAGCTCGACAAGCGCCCGCCGGCGTCGATCTCCGACCCCAAGCAGCAGGTCGTGTCCTGCGAGGACGGGGCCTCGAAGTACCTGCTCGACCAGGCCAAGGTCGAGGGCACCGACGTGGACGACGCCGACGCGGTGCTCGACCAGACCAACGCCTGGGTGGTCAGCCTCGACTTCACCGGCGACGGCCAGGGCAAGTGGACCGCGTTGACCCGTGAGTCGTTCAACAACGAGGGCCAGGCCTGCGACGCGACCGCTCTCGGTCAGGACGGCAAGTGCCGGGTCGCCGTGGTGCTGGACAACGAGATCGTCTCCTCCCCGGAGATCCAGGGCGTGCTGACCGGCAACTCCCAGATCACCGGTAACTTCACCCAGAAGGACGCCAGCGCCCTCGCCAGCCAGCTCCGCTACGGCGCGCTGCCGGTGACCTTCGAGCCGCAGGAGTCGCAGAACGTCACCGCGACCCTGGGCGCCAGCCACCTGCGGGCCGGTCTGCTCGCGGCCGGCATCGGCATGCTGCTGGTCATCATCTACGCGTTCTTCTACTATCGGCTGCTCGGCTCGGTCATCTTCCTGAGCCTGATCCTCTCCGCGCTGCTGGTCTTCGGCGCGCTGGTGGTGCTCGGCCGGCAGATCGGCTTCACGCTCACCCTCGCCGGCATCGCCGGCATGATCGTCTCGCTCGGCGTGGCGGCGGACTCGTTCGTCATCTACTTCGAACGACTCAAGGACGAGATCCGGGAGGGGCGCAGCCCACGCAGCGCGGTGCCCCGCGCCTGGATCCGGGCCCGGCGGACCATCATCTCGGCCAACGCGATCACCCTGCTCTCGGCGGTGGTGCTCTACGTGGTCTCGGTCGGCACGGTCAAGGGCTTCGCGTTCGCGCTCGGCCTGGCCACGGTGCTGGACCTGGTCGTGGTCTTCCTCTTCCGACACCCGATCATGACGATGTTCGCCCGGACCCGGGCGTTCCTGTCCCCGCGGGTCAGCGGCCTGGGCCGAGCGCTTCCGGCCCGCAGCCAGCAGACTCAGCCCCGCAACCCGCGCGCCAAGGAGGCCTGAGATGGCTGAAAACGGTTTGGCGAGCCGCCTCTACAACGGCGAGGCCGGTCTCAACATCGTCGGCCGGCGCAAGCTGTGGTTCGGCGTCGCCGGTGTCCTGGTCCTGATCGCGATCCTGAGCTTCTCGATCCGCGGTTTCAGCCTGGGCATCGAGTTCGCCGGTGGCAACTCGTTCCAGGTGCCCGCCAGCGTCGGCACCCTGGACGACGCCGAGCGTGAGGTCAACTCGGCTCTCGCGGCCGAGAACACCGGCATCGAGGTCGCGACCGCGCAGAAGGTCGGCGGTCCCGGCGGCGACTCCTACGAGCTGCGCACGGCGCAGCTCACCGCCGAGCAGACCAACGCCGTGAAGGCCAAGATCGCCGACGACCTCGGCATCGACGTGAGCCAGATCAGCGGCAACCAGGTCAGCGAGGCGTGGGGCAGCCAGGTGACCGAACGGGCCGTGCTCGGCCTGGTCATCTTCATCGCGCTGGTGATGGTCTATCTGATCCTGCGCTTCGAGTGGCGGATGGCCGTCGCCGCGGTCTCGTCGCTGTTCATGAACCTGATCCTCACCGCCGGCATCTACTCGCTTGTCGGCTTCGAGGTCACCCCGTCGACGATCATCGGCTTCCTCACGATCCTGGGCTTCGCGCTCTACGACGTGGTGGTGGTCTTCGACAAGGTGCAGGAGAACACCCGGGGCATCACCGCCAACAACAACATGACGTACAGCGAGGCGGCCAACCTGGCCGTCAACCAGAGCCTCATGCGGTCGCTGAACACCTCCGTGGTGGCCCTGCTGCCCGTGGGTGGTCTGCTCTTCATCGGTGCCGGCCTGCTCGGCGCGGGCACCCTGAAGGACCTCGGCCTGGTGCTGTTCGTCGGTATGGCGGTGGCGTTCCTGACCTCCATCCTGGTGGCGACGCCGCTGCTGGCGCTGCTCAAGAACTACGACCCGCGCATCCAGGCGCACAACAAGCGGGTGCTGGCCCGCCGGGGTGCGTCGGGCCGTGGCGAGGCCACCGGCAAGGTCGCCCCGACCGCGACGCCGGTCGACGGCGAGACGGCCGACGTGATCGACCCGGACTCCGCCGCGCTGGCCGGAGCGGCCCCCAAGGTGGGTTCGCGGCCGGCGGGCAAGCGGCCGACCGGCGCGCGGGGCGGTCGCCCCGGCGGCGGCGGTAACCGGCCCGGTGGCGCCAAGCGGCGCTGACCGCCCCGGGGCTGACCCGCGAGGAAACGCCCGGACGGCGTCCGGCATGCTGTGCGAGCAGCAAGCCGGACGCCGTCGTCGTCGGAAGGGAACGGAACAGCCGTGACGGAGACCCACAGCACCGCGGCGCGCGGAGACAGCGGCCCGGAGGCCGCCCGGTTGGTGGCCAGCCGGGTGCTGGACGTGCCGGACTTCCCCAAGCCCGGTGTCCTGTTCAAGGACCTGATGCCGCTGTTCGCCGACGGTGCGGCGTTCCGTGAGGTGGTCGACGGGATCGTCGCGTACCACGGGCGGGACGCCTTCGACGTCGTGGTGGGCATCGAGGCGCGCGGGTTCGTCGTCGCGGCGGCCGTCGCGTACGCGGCCGGGGTGGGTGTGGTACCGGTGCGTAAGGCCGGAAAGCTGCCCCGCCCGGCGCACTCGGTGTCGTACGCCCTCGAGTACGGCGAGGCCACCCTGGAGGTGCACGAGGATGCCTTCACCGCCGGCCACCGGGTGCTCGTCGTCGATGACGTGCTGGCCACCGGCGGCACCGCCGAGGCGACGTGGGACCTGGTCGAGCGCGCCGGCGGTACGGTGACGGGCTTCACCGTGCTCCTGGAGATTGGGTTCCTGGGCGCGCGGGAGCGACTGGCACCACGTCCGGTCCATGCCCTGCTGACCGTTTGATACCTGTTCTGCGGACGTCCTGGTAGGGGTGCCCCCGCGTTCCTGCGTGACCGGGTGTGACGGCCGGCGGCACCGCGGCCTGGTCGGCCCGGTCGCCCGGGCGTCGACCATCCGGCGGAGCGGCAGGGGACCGTCCGTGCGGGTAGCATTGCCCATTGCTGACGCCGGCGGTGCGCCGTCCGGCTACGCGAGACCAGGCCGGCCGACACACGGCCGGCGTGTTTCCGGCGAGCGGTGAGGAGGCCGGTGTCCCACGATGTCGTTCCTCCGGCGGAGGGCACGGTGCATCCCACAGGCGACGCTGACGGCTCGGTGACCGACCGGAACGGCGACGCGCCGGCACGGGTGACGGGCACCGACAACGGCTCCGGCAGGGCTCCTGTCGACGGCGCGACGGCTCCGACCGGGGTCACGGCGAGCGCCGTCGAGGCGTCGCCCGGCGCCGACGGGGTCGTGGTTCCGTTCCCGAGCGACGCCGGTGTCGATCCGTCGCCGAGCGGTGGTTTCGGGCTCTCCAGCGCCCCCACCGGCCGGCGGGTGCGCGCCCGGCTGGCCCGGTTCAACGCGCCCTGGCAGACCTCGCAGGTCAGCGAGGTGCTGGAGCCGCTCATCGCGAGCCACCGGGAGAACCACCCGAAGGCCGACGCCCGGCTGCTCCAACGCGCCTTCGACACGGCCGCGCGGTGGCACTCCGGGCAGTACCGCAAGTCCGGCGACCCGTACATCACCCATCCCCTTGCCGTGGCGACGATCCTCGGCAACCTGGGGATGGACACGACCACGCTTGTCGCGGCGCTGCTGCACGACACGATCGAGGACACCGAGTACACCCTCGACGCGATGCGCGCCGACTTCGGCGGCGAGGTCGCCCTGCTGGTCGACGGCGTCACCAAGCTGGACAAGGTCAAGCTGGGCGACGCGGCGAAGGCCGAGACGATCCGCAAGATGGTCGTGGCGATGGCCAAGGACCCGCGGGTGCTGGTGATCAAGTTGGCCGACCGGCTGCACAACATGCGTACCCTGTCCTTCCTGCCGGCGCCCAAGCGTGAGCAGAAGGCCAAGGAGACCCTGGAGATCCTGGCGCCGCTGGCCCACCGCCTCGGTATGAACACGATCAAGTGGGAGCTGGAGGATCTGGCCTTCGGCACGCTGTTCCCGAAGCGGTTCGAGGAGATCAACCGGCTGATCGGTGAGCACCAGCCGCAGCGCGAGTCGCTGCTGCGGCAGGTCACCCAGAAGGTCGGCACCGACCTGAAGGCCGCCAAGATCAAGGCGGAGACGACCGGACGGCCGAAGCACCTCTACTCGATCTACCAGAAGATGATCGTGCGGGGTCGCGACTTCAACGACATCTACGACCTGGTGGGTGTGCGGATCCTGGTCGACACGGTGCGTGACTGCTACGCGGCGCTGGGGGTCATCCACGCCAACTGGCAGCCGGTGCCGGGCCGGTTCAAGGACTACATCGCCATGCCCAAGTTCAACATGTACCAGTCGTTGCACACGACTGTCATCGGGCCCACCGGCAAGCCGGTGGAGATGCAGATCCGCACCTACGCGATGCACCGCACCGCCGAGTTCGGCATCGCCGCGCACTGGAAGTACAAGGAGCACAAGGGCACCCAGGTGGTCGGCCCGCCGGCCCACATCGACGAGATGACCTGGCTGCGGCAGCTGCTGGACTGGCAGCGCGAGGCGGCCGACCCGAGCGAGTTCCTGGACGCGCTGCGCTTCGACCTGTCCAGCCAGGAGGTGTACGTCTTCACCCCGAAGGGTGACGTCATCCCGCTGCCGACCGGGTCGACGCCTGTGGACTTCGCGTACGCGGTGCACACCGAGGTCGGGCACAAGTGCATCGGCGCGCGGGTCAACGGCAAGCTCGTGCCGCTGGAGTCGACGCTGTCCAACGGCGACGTGATCGAGATCTTCACCTCGAAGTCCGAGACGGCCGGCCCGACGCAGGACTGGCTGGGCTTCGTCAAGAGCCCCCGCGCCCGCACCAAGATCCGCCAGTACTTCAACAAGGAGCGGCGCGAGGAGGCGATCGAGGCCGGCAAGGACGCGATCGTCAAGGCGATGCGCAAGCAGGGCATGCCGTTGCAGCGGATGCTCACCTCGGACGCGCTGATGTCGATCGCCCGGGACCTGCACCTCGCCGACGTGGCGTCGCTGTACGCGGCGGTCGGCGACAGTCAGGTCTCCGCGCAGTCGGTGGTGCAGAAGTTGATGGCGGCGTACGGCGGCGAGGAGGGCGCGGCGGAGGACATCGCCGAGACCGCCGTCGCCACCCGACCGCCGCGCAGCCGGCAGAGCAGCGCCGATCCCGGTGTCGTGGTCCGGGGCGTCAGCGACGTCTGGATCAAGTTGGCGCGCTGCTGCACCCCGGTCCCGCCCGACTCGGTGTTCGGTTTCGTCACCCGTTCCGGCGGGGTGAGCGTGCACCGTGACGACTGCGCCAACGCGGAGGACCTGCGGGCGCAGCCCGAGCGTGTCGTCGAGGTGAGCTGGAAGCTCACGTCCGCGTCCACGTTCCTGGTGGCGATCCAGGTCGAGGCGTTGGACCGGCACAAGCTGCTCGCCGACGTCACCCGGGTGCTCTCCGAGGAGCGGGTCAACATCCTGTCCGCGACCGTCACCACCACCCGCGACCGGGTGGCGGTGAGCCGGTTCAGCTTCGAGATGGCCGACCCGAAGCACCTGGGCCACCTGCTGGCCACCGTCCGCAAGGTCGACGGTGTGTTCGACGCGTACCGGGTCACCTCCGGCGCCTGACGCGTACCCCACACACGAGAGCGCCCGCCGGCTCAGCCGGCGGGCGCTTCGTCATCCTGGTGGGCGTCAGCCCTGCGGCGCGCTCATCGTGAGGGTCTTGATGACGACCTCCTTCTTCGGGTGGCCGCCACCGGCCTGCTGGGCGAACGCCCCGTCGTCGCCGGCCTTGGCCACGTCCTTGACGATGTCCATGCCGCCGGTGACGGTGCCCAGCACCGTGTACGCGGGGTCGAGCGGGGAGTCGCCGTACACGATGAAGAACTGGCTGCCGGTGCTGCCCGGCTGACCGGAGTTGGCCATCGCGATGACACCCTCCGGGTACGGCGGGCGCTTGTCGGTGGGCAGGTTCTCCTCCGGCAGCCGGAAGCTCGGGCCACCCGTGCCGTCGGTGTCCCGCCAGCCCTTGCCGGTGGCGCTCGGGTCACCGCACTGCAGCACCTTGATGCCCTCGGTCACCAGGCGGTGGCACTTGGTGTTGTCGAAGAACTTCTTCTCGGCGAGGAGGCTGAACGCCCCCGCCGTGCACGGCACCTGCGACCGGTCGACCTTGGCCGTGATCGGGCCCAGGTTGGTGTCGATCGTCATGGTCTGCACACCGTCGGCGGACTGCTGGTTGCTCGGCACCCCGACGTCCTTGATCTGCGGGGACCGCTGGTCGGCCGGCATCGCGTTGTAGACGCACTCGGACGCCCCGGGCGCCGACGCGGCGTCCTTGCCCTTGTCGTCGTCGCCGCCGAGTGTCGTGGCCAGCCAGACGGTGCCGGCGACCACGAGCACCAGCACGGCGGCCGCGCCGACGATCGCCTGCGTCTGGCGGCGCTTGCGGGCCTTGGCCGATCGCTCGGCCATCTCCTTCTCGAGTCTGGCGCGTGCCGCCGCGCGCTGCCGCTCTCTGGTGGACGTCACGCCTGGATCCTCCTGGCTGTCTGCTGCGGGGTGCCGCTTGAGGTGGGTGGGGCGACCGGTCAGCCGGCGCTCGGGCTGCTGGCCGGGGCGCCGGACGGCGGCGGTGCCGCGCCGGTGACCGGCTCGCCGACCGTGAGGCTCTGGATCACCACGTCGGTCTTGGGCTTGACCTTCGCCCCGGTCCCATTGTCCACGGTCGGCTGGGCGCCGATCTTCTCCACCACGTCCAGCCCGCCGGTGACCTTGCCGATCACCGGGTACTTCGGGTCCGCCGTGGTGAAGTCCTTGAAGAAGATCAGGAACTGGCTGCCGTTGGCGCCCGGCGGGTTGGAGATCATCGCCACGGTGCCCTTGGGGTACGTCGGCGGCTGTCCGGGCGCGGGGCTGGCCGACGGTGACGGCGCGGTCGGCACGTCCTCGTCGTAGAACGAGTAGGTGGGCCCACCGAGGCCGGTGCCGCTGGGGTCACCGCAGCGCAGCGCGCCGTCGGTGGTGATCTCGTGGCACTTGGTGTTGTCGTAGAACGACCGGCTCGCCAGGTGCGCGATGCTCGCGCCGGCGCACGGCGAGCTGGTCAGGTTCAGCTCGGCGGTGATCGGCGCGCCCTGGTTGGTGGTGACGGTCATCGCCCGGGTGCCGTCGGTCGGCAGACCCTTGGTCTCCGGCGTGCCGACGTCCTTGAGGTTGGTGTTCGCCGTCGCGTCCTGCGGCGTCCAGAGGCAGGTGTCCTCCGCGGCCGTGTTCTGCTTCGGGTCGGAGTCGAACGCCCCGAGCGCCCAGGCCGACCCGGCCACGATCACCGCGAGGACTAGGAAGGCGCCGACACCGGCCTGGATCTGCCGACGCCGCCGCGTGGCTGCCGCCCGGCGTGCCATCTGCCGGTCGAGCTTGGCCCGCGCCAGTTTGCGCTGCCGGTCCCTGCTGGAAGCCACAGGTGCTCCCCTTTCTTCGCCTGATCGTCACCGGCGGCCGGCTCTCCCGGCCCGTCCGGGCGTCGCGTGTGCCGCGCCACACGCCCGCCAGAGTGTACGGCTAGTGACTGGGAATGTGGTGTACGAGGTCCACCCCGTCGCGAGCAGCGCTTATCGGAGGTTGTCACTGTGCCTGTCGGGGCGTGCGGGACGGACGCGGCAAACCCGCTCGGCCCGCCGGATAGGCTGCTGGGCAGGACGACAGCTCGACGGAGAGGACAGCGCCCGTGCTCGTGGCCGGCTTTCCCGCGGACGCCTTCGGCACCAACTGCTACGTGGTCGCCACCGCGCCGGGGGAGCAGTGCGTGGTGGTCGACCCCGGCATCGGGGTGCTCGACCAGCTCGACGCGCTGCTCGCCGAGCACCGCCTGCATCCGGCCGCCGTGCTGCTCACCCACGGCCACCTGGACCACACGTTCTCGGTGGCCCCGGTCTGCGGCGCGCGCGGGATCACCGCGTACGTGCACCCCGGCGACCGGGAGATGCTCGCCGACCCGTCCAAGGGTCTTTCGGCCGACCTGACCTCGCTCTTCGGCGGCCGGCTGAGCTACAGCGAGCCGGACGACGTGGCCGAGCTGACCGACGGCGCCACCCTCACGCTCGCCGGCCTGGAGATCGCCGTCGACCACGCCCCGGGCCATACCGGCGGATCGGTGCTGTTCCGGCTGCCCGGCGCCGGGTCGGGCTGGGAGGCGGACGAGATCTGCCTCTCCGGCGACGTCCTCTTCGCCGGCTCGATCGGCCGCACCGACCTGCCCGGCGGCAGCATGCCGGCCATGCTCGCCAGTCTGCGCGACAAGATCCTCCCGCTGGCCGACGACACCGTCGTGCTGCCCGGCCACGGCCCCAGCACCACCATCGGCCGTGAGCGCGCCAGCAACCCGTACCTCGTCGAGGTCGCCGGCACGTCGCCGGCCGCGCCCACCCGGGGCCTCTAGCTCTCGTCCGCGCCGCGCGCGGACCCACGACACCACCGCGCCGTGGGCGCGGAACCGCAAGGAGTACGCCGATGAGCAAGCCCACGCCCATCTCCGGGTTCCCGGAGTGGACCCCCGGTCAGCGGATGATCGAGCAGTTCGTGCTCGACAAGATCCGGGCCACGTTCGAGCTGTACGGATTCGCCCCGCTGGAGACCCGCGCGGTGGAGCCGCTGGACCAGCTCCTGCGCAAGGGGGAGACCTCCAAGGAGGTCTACGTGATCCGGCGGCTGCACGCCGACGGCGACAGCGGCGGCGGTGACGACCAGCTCGGCCTGCACTTCGACCTGACCGTGCCGTTCGCGCGGTACGTGGTGGAGAACGCCGGCAAGCTGACCTTCCCATTCCGCCGCTACCAGATCCAGAAGGTGTGGCGGGGGGAGCGGCCGCAGGAGGGGCGCTACCGGGAGTTCGTCCAGGCCGACATCGACATCGTCGACCGGGACACCCTGGCGCCGCACCACGAGGCGGAGATGCCGCTGGTCATCGGGGACGCGCTGCGCGCCCTGCCCATCCCGCCGGTGACGATCCAGGTCAACAACCGCAAGATCTGGGAGGGCTTCTTCCGCGGCATCGGGGTGACCGACTCCGAGGCGGCGCTGCGCAGCGTCGACAAGCTCGACAAGATCGGCCCGGCGAAGGTGGCCGAGCTGCTGGCCGAGACCGCCGGGGCGAGCGAGGCGCAGGCCAAGGCGTGTCTCGCGTTGGCCGAGATCTCCGCACCGGATGCCTCCTTCGCCGACGCCGTTCGCGCGCTCGGGGTCGCCGACCCGCTGCTCGACGAGGGCGTCGAGGAGTTGGTCCGGGTGGTACAGACCGCCGCCGACCACTCGCCCGGCCTCTGCGTGGCCGACCTGCGCATCGCCCGTGGCCTGGACTACTACACCGGCACGGTGTACGAGACGCAGCTTCGCGGCTACGAGCGGTTCGGGTCGATCTGCTCCGGCGGCCGGTACGACAACCTGGCGACCGCGGGAGCCACCTCGTACCCCGGTGTGGGTATCTCGATCGGGGTGACCCGGCTGCTCGGGCTGCTCTTCGGGGCGGGGGAGCTGTCCGTCTCCCGTTCGGTGCCCACCTGTGTGCTGGTGGCGCTGGCCGACGAGGAGCACCGTGCGACAAGCGACCGGATCGCGGCGGCGCTACGTCGTCGGGGTATCGCCACCGAGGTGTCGCCGAGCGCGGCCAAGTTCGGCAAGCAGATCCGCTACGCCGAGCGGCGGGGCATCCCGTACGTCTGGTTCCCCGGGGCCGACGGCACGTCGGACGAGGTGAAGGACATCCGCTCCGGTGAGCAGGTCACGGCCGACGCGCAGGCCTGGACGCCCCCGGCGGGTGACCTGAAACCGGCGGTGGTTTGACGGCTCCACTGGCGCTAACGGTCGCGGGGACCTACGGTAGCGTAAGTTACGCCACCGTAGGGAGTTACTCGTGACCGTGAGCACCGCACTGAGCCAGACCGCCCTGCTCGTCGAGCTGGAGCCGGTCGTCGCGCGAAACCTGGACCGCCATCTCTCGCTGGCGAAGGAGTGGTTTCCGCACGAGTACGTGCCGTGGAGCGACGGTCGTACCTTCGACGGTCCACTCGGCGGTGAGGCGTGGTCGCCCACCGACTCGGCGATCCCGGACGTGGCTCGCACGGCGCTGATCGTGAACCTGCTGACCGAGGACAACCTGCCCTCGTACCACCACGAGATCGCCACCCTGTTCGGTCGTGACGGCGCGTGGGGCACGTGGGTGCACCGGTGGACCGCCGAGGAGGGGCGGCACGGCGTCGCGATCCGCGACTACCTGACCGTGAGCCGTGCCGTCGACCCGGTGGCGTTGGAGCGGGCTCGGATGACGCACATGTCGGAGGGCTACACCAACGCCCACGGCGACGAGGTGCTGCACTCGCTGGCGTACGTCTCGTTCCAGGAACTGGCCACCCGGATCTCGCACCGCAACACCGGCAAGGCCACCGGCGATCCGGTCTGCGAGGCGCTGCTGGCCCGGGTCGCCGCCGACGAGAACCTGCACATGGTCTTCTACCGCAACCTGCTCGCCGCCGCCTTCGAGCTGGCCCCGAGTCAGGCCATGCGGGCCGTCGCCGACGTGGTCGCCGACTTCCAGATGCCCGGCAACGGCATCGAGGGCTTCGCCCGCAAGTCGGTGGCGATCGCCCTCGCCGGCATCTACGACCTGCGCCAGCACCGTGACGAGGTGTTGCAGCCGGTCCTGCGCCAGTGGGACGTCTTCAACGTGACCGGCCTCAACGCCGACGGCGAAGCCGCCCGCGAGCAGCTGGCGGCCCAGCTCGACGTGCTGGAGAACGCCGCAGCCCGCTTCGAAGAAAAGCGCGACGCAAGAGCAGCCCGCCTCGCTTCCCGCTAAACCCAACCCGCCCCGCCCCCCGCCCCCCGCCCCCGCCCCCCCCCCCCCCCCCCCCCCCCCCCGCCTTGCTCTTAAATTAGTAGGGAAAAAAGGCACACCCCCCCACTCGTCCCCACAAAAATCAA
>NZ_JBEXIJ010000039.1:0-53518 GCF_040608495.1 Micromonospora sp. NPDC005174
CTTCTTCCCTAGACAAGAAGAATGATCAATCAAGGGCTGCGGCCATGATCAGCCGGGGTCGATACAAACCAACCCCAGGTTAAAGATCAAGCTAGCTGAGGTAAAGGACCGCGAGGGCTGTGGCGAGGCTGCCGAGCAGCAGCCGAAGTGCGCGTTCGGGCAGTCGTGGTTGCAGCCAGGCACCCAGATAGCCGCCGATGAGGCCGCCGGCCCCGCAGAGCAGGCCGAGGGTCCAGTGCGGTGCGATGTCGCCGTCCGTCGCGTGCGCGAGCAGGCCGTAGGTGGCGGCACCGACGATCGAGGTGAGGAACGTACTTGCCAACGCCGCAGGGGCAATGGTTGTCATCGGGGTGCCACGACCGGCGAGAAGAGGGCCGAGCAGGGAGCCGCCGCCGATGCCGTAGATGCCGCCGACGGTGCCGACCACCGCGCCGAGGCCGAGGATGGCGCGGCGGGTGAGCGGTTGCCGATCCGGAGTCCCAGAGCGTGTGGCGCGGGCGATCAGCCAGATGCCGAGGGGTAGCAGGACCGCGGCGACGACGAGTCGGAAGGCGCGTGGGCCGGGGATGGCGAAGACGCGGACGCAGGCGCCGATGACGACGCCGGGCAGGGTGCCGGCGAGGAGAAGCCGGATCAGCGGACCGGCCAGTTCGCCGGCTCGGCGGTAGCGCAGGAGCGCTCCGGGCCCGGCGACGATGTTGAACAGCAGATTGGTGGGGGTGACAGCCGGGCTCGGCACGTGTAGGAGGCTGAGCTGCACCGGAAGCAGGAACACGGCACCGGACACTCCTACCGGCGAGGTGATCAGAGAGATGAGCAGGCCTGCGGCGAATCCGAGGGCTCCGCTCTGCCAGGTCACCAGGATCCCTCAGCCATTGCCCGCGCCTGCGGTGATCCCGGCGACGACCCGACGGAACGTGAGCCGAACGGGCAGCATACGATCGATTTTCCTACCGAACGGATAGGATTTCAAATCCTCGGGTGAGCATCCTCGGAGGCAGACGGTGAGTGAAACACCTGTGTCGAAACAGTCGGTGCCACTGCGAAGGCTCGGCTTCCTGACCATCGGCCTGTTCGACGAGGCCGACCCTCGCACCGGCCACGAGGCGACACTCCAGCTCATCGAGTTGGGCGAGCAGCTTGGCTTCGACAGCACCTGGGTACGCCACCGTCACCTCCAGTACGGCATCTCCTCACCGATCGCCGTCCTGGCGGCGGCTTCACAGCGAACCCGGCACATCGAGCTCGGCACCGCGGTCATCCCGCTCGGCTGGGAGAACCCGCTGCGGCTGGCCGAGGACCTGGCCACGGTCGACATCCTCTCCGGCGGGCGCCTCAACCCCGGGGTGAGCGTGGGCCCGCCGATGCACTACGACCGGGTCCGCCGATCGCTGTACCCGGACACCGCCGAGGCGGAAGATTTCAGCTACACGCGGGTACGGCGCCTGCTCGACCTCGTTCGCGGTGAGCCGGCCAGCGACGTCGAGGGCTTCGAGGGTTTCGAGCAGTTCTCCCGCCGGGTGCAACCGCACTCCCCCGGCCTGGCTGCCCGGATGTGGTACGGCGCCGGCAGCCTCGGCTCCGCTCGCTGGGCCGGTGAGCAGGGCATGAACCTGCTCACCAGCAGCGTCGTCAAAGCCGAGGAGTCCACCGACTTCGCCGAGATCCAGCTCTCGCACATCCGGACGTTTCGCGCCCACCACCCGGACGGCGACCTGGCTCGTGTCTCGCAAGGGCTCGTCGTCATCCCCACCGACACCGCCACCCCGACCCAACGTGCCCGCTACGAGGAGTACGCACAACAACGCACGCCTCGAACGGCGTCACCCCAGGGGCCGGCCCGGATGATGTTCGCCCCCGACCTCGTCGGCCCGTCGGAGCTGATCGCCGAACGGCTGCTCGACAACGTCGCGTTCCGCGAGGTCGACGAGGTTGCGTTCGCCCTGCCCTTCACCTTCGCACCGGCCGACTACGCGCAGATCCTCACCGACATGGCGACCCGGCTCGGCCCCGTACTCGGGTGGCAGCCCAGCCGCTGACATGGGTCAGCCAGTTTGAGCGGCGTGCTCCAGGAACTGGCGTCGTCCCTGAACTCCCGCCGGACGGTCGGCGCTACCTGCCCTGGTGAGGTTGGTCCGCGCTGGTGGCCCGGGCTCGCCGCTCGCGCAGCCAGACCAGCACCACCATCGCGATGTTGACGGCGCCGAGGATCAGCAGGGTCGCGTCACCGGAGTCGGTGGACCGGTCGATCGCGTAGGGCTGACCGTCCGCCAGCACCGTGTTGACGATCCCGAACAGGACGTTGTTGGCGACGTGGAAGGCAACCGGCGCCTCGATGCCGCCACTGATGATGGCCATCAGGCCGGTGCTGATGCCGATGAACGTGTAGTAGCCGAAAAGCCAGGGGTCGGCCGACCCGTGGAGCACGGCGAAGCCCAGGCCGGAGACGACGAGCCCGACGCCCAGGCCTGGGCGCACCGCGCGCACCCAGGACGCGGCGGCGGGCAGCGCAGCGCTTCGGAACATCAGCTCCTCGCCGGTGGACTGCAGCGGCGTAGTCAGTACGGTTACCACCAGCACGCCGATGGTCGTGCCGGTGAGACCGAAGGCGGTCCAGCCCGGGGCATCGGGCGCAACCAGGGCCACGACACCGATCCCCACGCCCACCAGCAATGCCGCTCCGGTCAGGTAGTACGTCAGGCGGCGGGCGTCGAAGGCTCGGGGAAAGCTGATCAGGCTCCGCCACGGCACCTTGGCGATCCACACCAGAAGCAGGATCGCCAGAACGCCTGCCGCGCCGATGCTGATGTTGATGGCCAACAACTTCAACGGCGTGAGCGTCGCCGACATCGGGGCGTCGCTGCCCTCGATGACGCCCACGACCTGGTAGAGCACCACCTGAAGAACCAGCATCACCAGCGGCGGCACCAGGATGACCGCGAGCGGCTTCCACCAGCTCATGCGCAGGTGGGCGCCGAAGGGCCGGGAGTTGTCGACGGCCGTCCCGGTTCGTTCCGACGTCAGGAGGCGCGAGCGTCCCGCGTCGGAGGGGCCTGGATGTTCCGTCCCTTTCCAGGGTCCGTCGGATCGTGCGGTGTTCATGCGGAGAGTCCTTTCCACAAATGCTGGACGTCCCATTGCAGCGCGCACCGCGTACGACGGGCAGTGCCACCGTGTCACCACCGCACCGTGACATTCCGACGTACACGACCCGCTCGTCGGGCCGGTACCGCACCGGTCGGCCCGCCGGTTACAGCCAGTCGTGTTCGCGGGCGTAGCGGGCCGCTTCGTGGCGGGTCCGGGTCTGGGTCTTGCGCATCGCGTTGGAGAGGTAGTTGCGTACCGTGCCCGGGGCGAGGTGGAGCCGAGCGGCGATGTCGGCGACCGAGTAGCCCTCGCCGGTGACCCGCAGGACGTCGGCCTCACGGTCGGTGAGGGGGTTGTCCTCGGTGACCGCGAGCGCGGACACGTCCGGGTCGATCCAGCGTTTGCCCGCGTGCAGGGTGGCGATGACCGAGGAGATGTGCGCCGGCTCGGCGGATTTGCTGACGAAGCCCTGGACACCGAGCTTCAACGCCTTGCGCAGCACACCCGGACGGGCGTGCCGGGTCAGCATGAGGACCACCTGCTCCGGGCGCGTGCGGCGGATCACGGCGACCGCGCCCAGCCCGTCCAGGCCCGGCATCTCCAGGTCGATGACAAGCACGTCGGGCTCGTGCCGAAGGGTGGCCTCGACGGCCGTCTCGCCGTCGGATGCCTCGGCGAGGACGGAGATGTCGCCCTCCATCGGCAGTAGCGCGGCCAGAGCCGTACGCAGCAGCGCCTCGTCGTCGGCGAGCACGATTGTGGTCATCGGCCGTCCTTCCCGGGAGCCACGCCGGCTCGGGCGGGTGGGAAGACCGCTGCGGTCAGGAACCTCTCGTCCTCCTGTTCCACGGTCAGCTCACCTCCGTCGCCCGCCACCCGTTGTCGGAGTGCCGCCAGCCCCCGCAGCTCCGGGGGTGCGGTGGCAGTCACCCCGTCGTTGACGATGGTGATGCTCGACTCGGAGAGGGTGATCTGCACCTGTCTGGCCTGCGCGTGCCGCAGGATGTTCGTGGTCGTCTCCCGCAGCACCTGACCGAGCAGTTCGCTGACGCGGGCATCGACCTCGGCCTCCCGGGTCACCCGCACCCGGATGCCGGCGGCCTCGAAGAGGTTCTTCGCGTTCTCGATCTCCGCGGTCAGGTTGAGCCGCCGTTGCGCGTAGGCCAGCTCCTTGGTCTGCGCGATGGTGTCGCTGACGAGCGCGTACGTCTCCCGTAGCTCCTTGTCCGCAGCAGCGGTGTCGCGGAGCAGCAGCCGCTGGGCCAGGGCGATCTTCAGCTTGACCACGTGCAGGGTGTGGCCCTGGATGTCGTGCAGGTCGCTGGCGAACCGGACGCGTTCCCGGACCACGGCCAGCTCCGCCTCGCGTTCCCGAGTCTGTTCGAGCTCCCGGATGAGGTCGAAGAACCGCTCGCCCAAGACGGTGAAGACCGTCACGACGATGGTGAGGACGGTCGGGACGAGAACGAAGGTGAGCAGGACGTGGCCGACGTCGTCCCGCTGCACCAGCAGCCGCACCGCGCCGACGGCCGCGACGTAGGTGAACAGCCCGGTCAGCGCCAGCTTCCGGTGCCGTCGCACTTCGCGCAGGGCAAGCGAACCTACAGCGCAGAACCCCCAGTAGGCGTTGGGGCTGCCGATCAGCAGGACCCCGAGCGGCCAGACCACCGCCGCCACGACCAGGCAGGGCAGCGCGACCCTGGCGAGGTCGTTGGCCGTCCACCGTTCGAAGGCCACCACGCCCGCCACGGCTCCCGGCGCCAACACGACGACGTGCCACCAGGTACGCGCGTCGGTGTAGAGCAGGACCACCGCAGCGAACACCACGGGTGGTAGTGACGTGACGAGGTTGAGCCGGCGCAGCCTTCCCTGCGTCGACTCGGTGAAGCGCGGCGATCTCGCGGTCACCAGACCAGTATCGGGCAGTGAGATGCCACGGCCAGTGACACCACGTCACATGCGGTGATGACATGGCGCCACTGACCGGACGGCCGTGCGCGGGCTGTCATTGGCCCATGTCCACCACACCCGTCATCGAAGTCGAACGGCTGAATCTCACCTACGGCGACTTCCACGCCGTGAAGGACCTCTCGTTGGAGGTACGACCCGGAGAGCTGTACGCGCTGCTGGGCACCAATGGAGCCGGGAAGACCTCGACCCTGGAGGTGGTCGAGGGGCACCGGCAGCCGACCTCGGGCACGGTTCGCGTCTTCGGGCACCGGCCCGACGACCGGCGGGCGGTCCGTCCCCGGATGGGCGTCATGCTCCAGGAGAGCGGATTCTCCCCGGACCTCACCGTCCGTGAGTCCGTCGGCCTGGTCGGGCGGCTGACCCGGCGCACCGACGACGTCGACCGGGTGCTCGACGTGGTCGACCTCACCGGGCGGGCCGGCCGCAAGGTGTCCCAGCTGTCCGGCGGGGAGAAGCGCCGACTGGACTTCGCCACCGCGATCTACGGCACCCCGGAGCTGATCTTCCTGGACGAGCCGACCACCGGCCTCGACATCCAGTCCCGCGACGCCGTCTGGGCGACCGTGGACCGGCTGCGGGAGAACGGCGCCACCATCGTGCTCACCACGCACTACCTGGAGGAGGCGCAGCAGCGCGCCGACCGGATCGGGCTCATGCACGAGGGCACCCTGCACCGCGAGGGCACCGTCTCCGAACTGACCCACACTCTCCCCGGCATGATCCGCTTCACCCTCGTCGCGCCGGTGCCGCCGCTGCCGCTGCCGGCCGCCGTCGACGCCGACGGGAAGGTCACGGTCGAGTCCTTCGAGATGCAGAAGGACCTGCACCTCCTGCTCGGCTGGGCGCAGGACCACGCCGTGGAACTGCGCGACCTGGCGGCGGGGCCGACCCGGCTCGACGACGTCTTCCGCGCCATCAGCAACTGATCCGCGCTTTCCAGAGGAGCCCCGACGTGTTGTCCATCGCCTCGAGCGAACTGATCCAGATCTTCCGCAATCGCCTGGTGCTGATCACCAGCCTCATCATCCCGGTCGTGGTCTGCGTGTTCTTCGTCCGCCAGCACGAGACGTACGCGGCCCTCGGGAGCCTCGGCTACATCGCCGCGATCGTGCTGTTCACCGTGGCCGCCTTCGGCCTCTACGCCACCGCCGTCACCACCCTGGCCTCCCGCCGTCAGAATCTCTTCCTCAAGCGGCTGCGCTCCACCGCCGAGGGCGACGCCGGCATCATCGCCGGCCTGCTGCTGCCCGTACTCGTCCTCTCCGTGGTGCAGGTGACCGCGATCCTGACCGCTCTGGCCGTGGTGGCCGGAGGGCCGTCAAACGTCGCCCTGCTGGTGGTGGCGATCCTCGCGACCCTGGCCATGATGATCGGTCTGGCCCTGGCCACCGCGGGGCTGACGAACTCTCCCGAGCACGCGCAGGTCACCACCCTGCCCGTCACCCTCGGTGTGATCGCCATGGCCAGCTGGGTCGGCATCTCCGGCACCGAGAACCTCGCGTTCCTCAAGCGGCTGCTGCCCGGCGGAGCTGCTACCGAACTGACCATGAACGCGTGGAACGGCGGCGTCGCCGTGACCGACTCCCTGCCGCTGCTCGCGCCCACTCTCGGCTGGGTCGTCATCGCCGTCGCGCTCGCCACCCGACTCTTCCGCTGGGAGCCCCGCCGATGAGCAGCGCACCCCGGTCCGACACCCCGACCCTCGCGGAAGACCTGCTCCTGCTCCTGTTCCAACCCAGGTCCGGCACCATCGCGGGAGAGAACACCCTCTTCTACGTACTCGGCGGAGCCGTCCTCGCGGACCTCGCCCTCGGCGAGCACCTGACCACGGCGACCACGGGGCAGGTCAGCAGCGTGACAGGTCACCCGCCGTCGGACGACCTCCTGCGCCGGGCATGGGACTACCTCGCCGAGAAACCGCGGGGCGTGCAGACGGCGCTGGCGGCGATCGGTCCCGCCCTGCGCGAGCCGGTCCTGCGGCGGCTCGTCGCACGCGGTGACATCGACCAGGAGTCCCGCAAGGTGCTCGGCCTCTTCCGGACGACGGCCCTGCGCGACGGCCGCACCGAACGACGGGCTCGCCTGCTCGCCGACGTACGGCAGGTCCTCGTGGACGGCGCGGAGCCGTCGGCCCGGGTCGCCGCGCTCGCGGCGCTGCTCTCGGCGAGCGGGACGCTCCCGCAGTTCCACCGCGAGATCCCGTGGACCTCTGCGGTGATCAGCCGAGCCAAGCAACTCGAGCAGGGCGACTGGGGCGCCGACGCCGCGGCGGCAGCGGTGACCCGCACCGTGACGGCCACTGTCGTCAGCAGCGCCATCGTGGCCATCACCGTACTTCCCCGCAGCTAGCACGTGCGGTCTCCCCTTGGCATGGACGGCGTCGTCGGTAGCGACGATGCCGGGCTCACCCGCAGCTCGGGGTTGTTTCACCATTCGTGGGGTACGCCCGTCTCGCCGCGCCTGCGCCGTCGGATCAGCCGTACGGGTCGGTGCGAGCCGTCGTACACGCCGGGAGGCCGGTACCGGATGGATCAGCGAGAGGCGGGCGGCCGCTCTCGGGCTGGCCGCCTCGTGGAACTGCGGGTGCACGGGGTGTCCGCCATCGGCCCGGCTGAACTGTTGGACCAACCACACGTGCGGCAGGTGGCGGGTGATCACAGGGGTGGCTTCTACCGACCCCGGCTGGCGATTCACGAGGGCGGCGACGCAGACGGGGTGACGCTGGAGGCCTACCGCTGGAACAATCTGCCCGCTGGAAACGCGGTGCGAACGCTGTCGATGGTGATCCTGCTGCCTTTTATGCTGATCAACCTCGCCATCTGGATGCGTCCGGCCGGAATCGGCGGCGACCCGCTGATCAAGGCTCTCTGCCGGTTGCTGGCGCTCACCCTGACCGGGATGTACGTGCTGAGCATGGTGGGGATCGCGCTGGACGTGATCGCGTGGAAGTGCATGTCCGCACCGGAGTGCCTGGCCGGACGCAGTTGGCTCTCCTGGCTCGGGGGACGCCCGGCCGGACTGCGCCTGGCGGTGCTCGCGCTGGTGCCGGTGGCCGCGATCGGCCTCGTATGGGCGATCACCGCTCGCCCGGCACTCCCGCTCCACGTACCCCGTTCGGCCGGCCAGCCCCCTCCGGCACCCCGGCTCACCGCCATCGGCCGGTGGGACAACGAGCCGATCGTCGGTCGACTGCGCTCGATCCACGTCGCGGCGGCGTTCGCCACGCTGGACCTCAGCCTACTCGGCGCCCGGGCCGCCCAGGGCTTCTCGATCCGCACCATCGCGCTGGCGGCAGGCACCGGACTCCTGCTGGTCACGTGCGCGGCCCTGCTCTGCACGCCACCCCTGTCCGCGCGTGCGGAACGGCGGCTCGACCGGCTGGTAAGCGCGCTGCGCGCGATCGCCCTCGGCCTGACCGGGCTGGTCTGGATCCACGTTCTGGCCAGTTCCGCCTCCTGGCCGGAGAGGAACGGGCTACCCGGCTACAACCTGACAGTCGTCGGTTTGTACATCGGTCAGGCGGTGCTGCTGCTCGCTCTGGGAGTGGCGTTGTTCTGGCATCGGAATCGCCAGCCGGACGCCGCGCCCTCGCTGTGGTTCGGTGCCCTGGCGGCGTCCGTCACCGCGATCAGTCTGGCGCTCACGTTCTCCGCCGAACTGGTCTACCGGGTGTCCGACATCCTGAACCGGGGCGCACCGACTGCGGAGGGGCTGATCACCAGCCCCCCACGGGCCTGCGTCTGGGCGATCCTCGGCTTCGCCCTGGCGGTGCTGCTGACGGTCGTCGTCGCCGGCGTGATATCACTGGCGTCCCGCCCGGGACGGATCCGTGCCGCGTCGGCGATCGTCGCTGACGACTTCCCGGACGCACCGCCCGATGCCGCACCCCGGTTGCGGCAGGTGCGCAGAACCATCGCCCATGCCCGGTTCACCGAGAGGCTCGTGCCGATCGCGGTGCTCTACGCCGGCCTTGCCGGGATCGGCATGGCAGCGGTGGCGCTCGGCCTGCTGCCGACGTCCCCCCGCGAACTGATCCAACGTTACGTGGGCCTGCCGGTCAGCTTCGTCAACTTCGCCATCGGCGCCGGCAGCTATCTGATCGCCGCCATCTTTCTCGGCCTGGTCCTGGGCGGGATCTTCGCCTACCGCACCCCGGGATTTCGCCGGTACGTGGGCGTGCTGTGGGACCTGGGCACCTTCTGGCCCCGAGCCGCGCACCCGTTCGCGCCGCCGTGCTACGCCGAACGGGCCGTCCCCGAACTGACCTGCCGGATCACCTACCTCGTCGACTCCGGCAACGCGGTGGTGCTCAGCGGACACAGCCACGGCTCCGTCCTGCTCGCCGCGACCGTTCTCCAACTGCCACCACGGGTCACCGACCGAATCGCCCTGCTGACCCACGGCTCGCCACTGCGCCGGTTGTACGCCCGCCTCTTCCCGTCGTACGTCAGCGACGAGGTGATCGGCGAGATCGCCGAACGGGTCGACTGGCGGTGGGTGAACCTGTGGCGGGACACCGACCCCATCGGCGGCCGCGTCTTCCCGCCCCAGCAAGCGAACGAGGTGCCCGACGCGTCCGATCGAACCTCACCGGTGGACCGACGGCTTCGCGACCCGCACGGCGTCACGCCGTCGACCGGAGACATCTTCCCGCCCCCGATCAGGGGACACAGCCCGTGTGAGGCCGACCGGACGTTCGATGAGGCGGTGCGTGACCTCGGCACCCGGCTGGGCAGGGTGACGAACACCCAGTCATAGCAACGGTGACCCTTCGCCGGCTGTCCACCGGCTCCAGGTCGGGCAACGTCAACTCGCTCGCCGCTGACGTCCGCAGGAGTTTCGGCATCTATCTGATGTGCAACGACGCCTCGGACCATCGGCACTGATCGCCGGCGTACATACGCCGTCATCGGTGTACCGCCGGGCGCGGCGGGTTGTCCGCCGCGCCGAGCGGGGCTGCGGCGACAGCACCAAGGCGGCCCTGCTGGCCCAGGAGAACGATCCGTCGCCGCTGAACGCACAAGGTGCCCCGGCCGCGAGCCCGACGCCGAGCAGGAGGTCAGTCCTCGTCGTCCTTCTTCTTGTCGTCCTTCTTCTTGTCGCGATCCGTGGCCAGGTCGAGCGCGAGGACGCTGCCGATGATGAGCAGCGGGTCGACGCCAGGACTGACCTGCACGGCGTAGGTGTCCCGAATCGTCAGCCACCGCTTGGAGACCGCAGCCACCTCGGTCCCGTCGCGTTCGATCACGTACTCGTGGTCGAGCAGATCACCCTTCATCTCCAGGTCGTCGGGCCCCGGCACGTCGATGGTGAACCTGTCGCGGAAAGGCGTGAACAGCTTCTTGCGGACTTCCGCGGCCTTCTCGCCGCCGATCCGGATCTCGTAGGTGGGGCGCAGCGCCACCAGGTGCCGGTGCAACGTGGCGACCTCATGGCCGGAGGCGTCCTCGATGACGACCTTGTTGCGGACGCTGAGCACCTTGCCGTCGACGTGGAAGACCTTGGTGCCGTGCTCGTCGAGCACGTCGAAGTCGTCGCCGATCGAGAAGAACCGCTCCTTGATGACAAACATCATTCGATTCTCCTCCACCGCCCGGGGCAGTGCAGGCCGGGCGACTCGATGGGGGTCCAAATGGACGTTCCACTCGACGGCCTTGCTGGGAGACGCTGTGAGCACGTTGTCGAGGGCGTCGATCGGTGAATCCCTTGTGGAAGAAGGGCTACGCTGGCCGGACCAGGACGACCGCCCCGACCAGGAGGCAAGATGGAACCGCTGGACCTGGCAACCGTCGCCGTCGGGGCGCTGACCGCCCTTTCCACCGGCGTGGCCGGTGGGCAGCGCAGCGGCCTCTCGCCGGGGCAGACCGGGTGACCCAGGTGATCCGGCACCGGTTCGCTGGCGATCCGGGCACGCTGGACGCCCTCGACGAGGTGACCACCGCGCCGACGCAGGCCGCCGAAGATCGGCTGACGCTGCGGCTGACCCGGCAGATCACCGCCGACCCGGAGTTCGCTGCGGCGCTGCGGGATGCGCTTGCCGAGGCCGGCCCGACGATCATCCAGGCGAACGAGAGCGGCGCGGTCGCGGGCCGCGACGTGCGCGTCTCCGGCCGGTACGCCGCCGGCCGGGACCTGCACATCGGTGGCCCGGACGCCGGCTAGCTCCAGTCGCTCAGGAAGGCAGCGAGGCGGCGGGTGCGCTGGACGACCACCACAGCGGCGCTGTTCATCGACGGTCGAGCAGTCGCGTCGCCGCGTCCTCCAGCACTGGGTTTCCCAACCGTCGGGCGTTCTCGATCAGCCGCTGCAGGGAGAACCGGGCCGCCGGACCGGGTGCCTGGGCCTGGGCCAACGGCCCAGCAGGTAGAGAAATTCGGCGACGATGTCGGCGGTCTGCCAGGACTGGGGTCCGGGGGCTGCGTACAGGACACCGTCGGGGAAGCGGTCACGGAGGCGGTGGGCCACCCGGACGGCTAACGCCGACTTGCCGATCCCGCCCGGTCCGGAGAGATTCACCACCACCGGGTCCGGCCGCGTACTCGCCCCTGATGCGGATGTCCCGTCCAGCGCTCGCGCCGGAGCCGTAACTGTCCATCTCGGACATCAGGTTCGTCCCCTCGGCCAGCGTTCTGCGGCGCCTCCGGCCATGGTCGAATCTGCGTCACGGTTCCTTGCCCCAACAACGGCCGCGGGGCTGATGCTGGCGCCGCTCGGCGGACCTCCCGCACCGAGGCCCGGTTGGCTCGGTGCCTGGCCGGTGCTCACCGCGGAGGTCGGCTGGACCTGGCGGATCCACGTCCCGGGCACCGCATTCGCCCGTTCCCAGCTATGCCGTTCGGCGGAGAAACCGGACCGCCGCGCGGCCAACGGTGCGGCGCGCAGAGCATCGTCACCGCGCCGATTGCGGTCCGGGCCACGCCGGATCGAGTCGCCGGTGGCGAGCGTCGCCTGGCCGATTTGCGTTTTACTGGGGGATTGACTCGGATGCTACCCGGGTGCCCCGATGACCCGCTCATTAAGGCCAACTTTCCTAATTGATCGGTCACGCACCCAAAACTTACCAACGTGTTTCCACGGTTGACCCTCATGGATGGCCACTGCTAGAGTCGATTCGAATTTATCTATGTGATCTTGTACGGTCGAATCTGGTTTCGCCGCTCGACGCGGCTGCGATCGAGTGCGAGGCAGCGAGGCTCGCCGCATCTAAGCAGGTAGATACATTACGGGGAATATATGAATACTGCTTCACTCTTAGCCGACGGGCCGGTCCCTCCGGACGGCCCGTGGGTGGACGACCTCCTGGCCGGCCCCGACAACGAGTGCTGGCTGATCCTCGACCAGTCGGTCACCTGGGCAATCCTGCGCAACCTGGTGACGGAACGCCAGACCCACCTGCACGCCGCCGGGCTTCGCGCCGGCGGGACGGTGGCGCTCCGCCTGCCACCTTCGCCGGCGGGCATCACCACGATGCTGGCTGCCTGGCGAGCCGGCGCCCAGGTCACGCTCCTCGATCACCGCCTGGCCGCTGCCGCGATCCCCCTGGCGCTGTCCCGGCTCAAGACGTCGCCGCACGTCGGTCCGGTCGACCCGTCCCGGTGGGCGCACGACTGGCCGCGCACCCCGGACGCCGGCACGTTGGACGCGGCGAACAGCCCGCTCGCCATCAGCGGCCGGCTGGACCCACAGGTCTCCATCGGTGGCCTGACGGCCGACCTGACCGTGCTGGCCGGCTTACCCGTGGCCACCAGCACGGTCGTGCTGTCCGACAAGGTCGTCATGGCCTACGTGACCGTCCTCGGCGACCGACCGGCCGAGGAGATCCAGACGGACCTCGGCGAGCGCCCAGCCGCTTACAAGCGGCCCCGTTCGCTGCATATTCGGGGCAATCTTCCCCGCACCGCCAACGGCAAATTCGTCCGGAATCCAGTCGTATTGCGCGGCGTCGCACGGGACGCCGCTATTCGCTGACGGGCTCGGGCAGCGCACGCTCCGAGTTAGCCGAAGGTTCACCGAAAACGGTGCGCCGGATCAAGCGGTCGCGCCATGCCAACCGAAGGGAATTCGCATGCCTGCCGACGTATTCGCGTTTCTTGTCGACGCGCTCAAGAACATGAACTATGACATCTCCTCGGTGACCCGGGAAACGGCGTTGGGAGCCAAAGGTCTGGGATTGGAGTCCCTGGCGGTCGCCGAGGTCTCCATTCAGGTGGAGGACGCCTACGGCGTGCAGTTCGACGAGGACGAGGCCGAGCGGCTGGCCATGATGACCGTGGGTGACCTGGCAGATGAGATCACAACGCGCATGGAGCAGAAATGACCGCTGCCGCGTCTCCGGACCGGCAAGACCCGACGAAATTCTGCCCCAACTGTCCATTGTGGACATGCCCGCCTGCCTGCTCCGACAGTCGCTGGACGGACAGGCGTGCTGCTAGCGAGGCATCCGGCCGTGCTGACGAACGCCCACACGACATCTCCCAGGGAGCCGAGACATGGACGTCAAGAGAATGCGGGCCGAGCTCGCCGCGGATCCGGCGCTGGGCACCGGCAACCTGCTGACCACGTTGATCGCGCGTGGTGAAGGGCTGGACGACCCGGCGCTGACCTTCGACACTCCGGTGGACGACCATCCGTCCTGGCAGCCCATGTCGCTCAACGAGCTGGAGCATCGGGTCACCGCCCGAGCCGCCGAGCTGCACCGGCTGGGCATCAGGCCGCGGGATCCGGTGGCGGTCTACGTCCGCGCCGCGGCTGACCAGGCGCTGAGTTTCCTCGCGCTGGCCCGGATCGGCGCCGTCCCGGCCCTGATCAACGGCAACCTCGACAGTGGTCTCGCCGCCGAGTACATCCGGAAGCGGCTGGCCTCTCCCGTGGTCATCACCGACGCGGCGCACAAGCAGGCACTGCGCGACGAAGGGCTCGCCAGCCAGTGGATGGTCGATGTCGCGACACTCGGCGCCGGCGACCCGCGGCTGGCGCCACCGCCGTTCCAGCACCACCCGGACGATCCGGTCGTCATCACCCACTCGTCCGGGACCACCGGTCTGCCCAAGGCGGTGGCCCACTCGCACCACAGCCTCTTCGCGGCCGTACGGCACCGCCTGACCCTGCCGAAGGCGGCGGCGCTGGACCGGATGCTGGTGATCCTGCCGCCCGGGCACGCGGCCATGGTGATCGCGCTCAGCGTGGCGTTGTGCAATCACGTTGAGCTGGCGCTGTGCTCGCGGCAGAACGGCGCGTACGTCCTCGACATGATCGAGATGTGGCGCCCGATCAGCGTGCTCGGCTTCTCGGCGACGTGGTCGGATCTGGCCGGCGTCGACCTCGCCACCCGGGACCTCAGCTCGGTCCAGGCCTGGTGGAACACCGGGGACTGCGCGCACGAGCCGCACATCCGTCACCTCGTCGGCGCCGGCCGGCGGTACGTGATGACGAGCGAAGGCGTGACCCAGAAGCCCGGTTCGGTCTTCATCGACGGGCTCGGCTCCTCGGAGATGGGTCACTCGCAGTTCTTCATCACGCACACCCCGGACACCGACCGGTACCGGCGTTGCATCGGCCGGCCGCACGTCTACACCGACGCCGTGGTGTACGACGACGAAGCCCGCGAGCTACCGGTCGGGCAGGTCGGTCAACTCGGCATCAAGGCACCCACCCTCTCGCTCGGCTACTGGAACGACTCGGAGCTGACCTACCGGACCCGCCGCAACGGCTACTTCCTCACCGGGGACCTGGTCTTCCGGAACGAGGCGGGCTACTTCTTCCACGTCGACCGGCTCGTCGACGCGGTCGACATCGGCGACGGCAACTGGGTGTACACCGCCCTCGCCGAGGAGCGCGTCCTGGCCGCCTGCCCGGAGGTGCTCGACTGCACGGTGGTGGCCGTCGGCGAACCCGGCGACGTCCGTACGGTGATTCTGCTGACGCTGCGTGACGGCGGTGAGCCGGAGCCGGACCTGGTGGCGAAGGTGACCGAGGCGCTCGAACCCGCGGTGGCGGCGACCGTGGCAGGCGTACTGACGGCCGACGACGGCGTGCTGCCGTTCGGCGCCACCGGCAAGGTGCGCAAGGCGTTGCTGCGCGACCGGCTTCTGAGCGGGGAACTGCTCGGCGTGACCGCAGCGGTGGCGCGGTGATGAGCGCCCGTCCCGTCATCACCGGCATCGGATTGTTCACCCCGGTGGGTCGTGCCGTCGATACGGTGTGGGATGCCGTCTGCTCCGGCAGGTCCGGCATCCGGCAGGTGCCCGCCGACCATCGGCTCGCCCCGGCCATCGGCTACGCCGGCTTCGCGCCGGAGATCGAGGCGTCCGAGGTGTTGCCCCCCGCCGAGGGCCGGCTCGTCGACCGGTTCGTGCTGATGGCTCTCGCCGCCGCCGCGGACGCGATGGCCGACGCCCGGCTGACCGTCGGCACCGACGTGGATCCCGACCGGGTGGCCGTGGTCGTCAGCAGCGGTGCGGGCGGGCTGGACATCTTCGAGGAGCAGAGCCACGCGTACGCAGCCCGCGGCCGTACCGCGGTGAGTCCGTACATGCTGCCGGGATTCCTGGGGAACATGGCGGCGGCCCGCATCGCCATCCAGTACGGAGCGCACGGCTTCAGCTCCGCCATGTCGACGGCGTGCTCGGCCGGCGCACACGCGATAGTGGAGGCGTTCCGCCTGATCGCACACGGGGACGCCGACGTGGTCATCTGCGGAGCGTCCGAGGCGCCACTGAACCCGACCGGCTCGCTGAGCTTCCGGCACGGTCACGCGCTGGCGACGCGATGGGCGGATCCCACCGCCGCGAGCCGTCCCTTCGACGTGCGCCGCAACGGTTTCGTGCTCGCCGAGGGCGCGGGCATCCTGGTCGTCGAGCGAGCCAGCGACGTGGATGCCCGGGGCGCGGCGGGATACGCCGACCTGCTGGGCTGGGGTGTCACGACCGACGCGTACCGGCCGACGACGCCCCTCCCGGACGGCACCTGCGCGGCCAAGGCGATAGCGGCGGCCCTACGTCGCGCCGACCTCCCACCCGGCGAGGTCGACTACGTCAACGCGCACGGAACCAGCACCAAGCTGGGTGACGTGGCCGAGGTCAAGGCGCTACGCAGGGTCTTCGGCACGGTACCGCCGGCGGTCAGCAGCACCAAGTCGGTGACCGGTCACCTGCTCGGCGGATCAGGTGCGGTGGAGGCCGCGATCACGGCGCTGGCCGTGTCCCGGGGCGTGCTGCCGCCGACGTACAACCTGGACGAGGTCGACCCCGAGTGCGAGGCGGACCACGTACGGAAGCAGCCGCGCACCGGCCGGGTGCGCAACGCGATATCGAACTCCTTCGCCTTCGGCGGCCACAACGTGAGCCTGCTCATGGGTGAGGCCAGCACACGCCGTCGTCGTACCGCGGTGACCGACGGCTGAACCGCGGCACACCCGACATCGCGAAGAGGAGCCAGCAATGCAGATCAACGACATCGACCACATCGAATTCTATGTCGGTGATGCCCAGCAATCGGCCTTCTACTGGTGCACTGCCTTCGGGTTCCAACTGTGCGGCCAGGCCGGGCCGGAGACCGGCCTCGCGGACCAGCGATCGCTGCTGCTGCGCCAGGGCGACGCGCAGTTCCTGCTCACCTCGGGCCTGACCCCCGCCCACCCGGCGGCTCGCTACGTCGCCAGGCACGGCGACGGCGTGGCGAACATCGCCTTCGCGACGCCGGACGCCGGCCGGACATTCGAGGAGGCCGTCGCCCGTGGGGCGAGAGCCGTCGAGCCGTTGTCCACTGCCGTCGACGACGAGGCACGGGTGGTGACCGCGACCGTCGCCGGTTTCGGCGACGTCCATCACCGCCTCGTCGAGCGGCACGGCTCGGAGCGCGCCTTCCTTCCGGGGGTCATGGACATCCTCACGTCTGAGCCGGAGCCCCGTGAACAGCACTTCTCCGTGGTCGACCACGCGGCGGTGTGCCTTCGGGCCGGAGACCTCGGGCGGACCGTCCAGTACTACCGTGACGTGTTCGGCTTTCGCCAGATCTTCGAGGAGCTCATCGAGGTCGGCACCCAGGCCATGGACTCCAAGGTCGTACAGAACGACGCGGGGACCGTGACGTTCACCCTGATCGAGCCGGTGCCCGGACACCGGCCGGGCCAGATCGACCGGTTCCTGGATCAGCACCAGGGCGCGGGCGTGCAGCATCTGGCGTTGCTGACCGGCGACATCGTGGCCGCGGTGAGCGACCTCAACGTCCGCGGCGTCCAGTTCCTGAGCACGCCGGCCAGCTACTACCACTCCATCGAGGAACGCCTCGGCCGGACCGACGTCCCCGTCGAGCGGCTGCGGGCCACCAACGTGCTGGTCGACCGGGACCACTGGGGCGAGCTGTTCCAGATTTTCACCAAGCCCGTGCACGTGCGGGGCACCTACTTCACCGAGCTCGTCGACCGGCACGGCGCCCGCTCGTTCGGCAGCAACAACATCAAGGCACTGTACGAGGCCGTCGCCCAGGACACCGAGGTGAGCGCGTGACCCCCGGCGACGACACGACCCGGCGTCGCCAGGCGGACGGCCTTTCCGACTACTCCGACCCGGAGTACTGCCCGGCGATCCGGCGCGGCTGACCGTCCACCATGGCCAGGAGACTACTGACCGCCTCGTCCGTCCGGACGGGCCTCAACATCGCGTCCTGGATAGCGCCGGCGCTCGCCGGCCACGGCGCGTACGTCACCTTCTGCAAGACCTGGAAACGGGCGAACCTGCGGGTCACCGAACAGGAGGTGCACGCGTCGGCCATCCGGGACGTCGTCGAGGTCGGGGGCAAGCGGGTCGTCACGTACCGCTGGGGCGACGGCGTGAAGCCGGTCCTGCTGCTGCACGGGTGGCGCTCGCGGGCGTCACGGTTCGCTTCCTTCGTACCCCGGCTGCTCGACCACGGGTACAGCCCGCTGAGTTTCGACGCTCCCGGCCACGGCCACTCGGGCGGCGAGGCCACCACCGTGGCGGAGTACGGCCGCATCATCGAGGAGGTGCAGAGGCGCTTCGGAACCTTCGAGGCGATCGTCGCCCACTCGTACGGCGTGCCGTGCGCCCTGCTGGCCGTACGCAACGGCGTGCGAACGCGAAGACTCGTGGCCATCAGCGGGGTCGCGGACCTCGGATTCCTGGTCGACGAGTTCCACCGGCGGCTGGGGGTGAACGAACGGGTCGTGCGCCGCCTGCACCGGCGCGTCCAGCAGGAAGTCTTCTCCGCCGAGCAGGGCGGCGGGCAGCAGTCGCCCGGCGCGCGAGCCGAGGCCGACGTCCCGATGCTCGTGATCCACGACCGCTCGGACACCACGGTCGGAATGGATCACGCCAACCGGCTCATCGCCGACTACGCCGGTCCGGCCCGGCTGCTCGTCACCGACCGGCTGGGCCACCAGCGCATTCTCATCACCCGTGAGGTGGTGCAGGCGGTGGTCCAGTTCGTGGACGAGGCACCGAGCCGAGCGTCGCTGGCTCTGGCTCCCGAAGCCGACGACTGATCGTCTCCGGAAAGGACATCGTGCACTTCTCGGATCCCCTGACCAGCACTGTCGCCGACGAACTGGCGCGGTGTGGTGTCACCGACGTGGTCGCCTCGCCCGGACTGCACTCCGGAGTGCTCGCAAACGCCGTCCACCAGTGCCCGGGCATGCGGCTGCACGTACGCATCGACGAACGGTCCGCGGCCTTCCTCGCTCTGGGGCTCGCCCGGGCGAGCGGCCGCCCCGCCGCCGTGGTGTGCACGTCGGGGACGGCGGCAGCCAACCTGCATCCCGCCGTGCTGGAGGCTCGGCACAGCCGCGTGCCGCTGGTCGTCATCACCACCGATCGACTGCCCGCGCTGCGCGACACGGGCGCCAACCAGGCGACCGACCAGGTACGGCTGTACGGAACGGCGACGCCCCACTACACCGAACTGCACACCGAGCCACCCACCGCGGCCACGGTGCGGTACTGGCGGTCGGCAGTGTCCCGGGCCCTCGGCAGCTGCGCCCACGGGCCGGTGCATCTCAACATCGGCCTGCACGAGCCGTACGACGCACCGGCCCCACTGCCGGACGAGGCGGCCCTCCTGGCGTCGGCGCGCCCACCGGGGGAACCCTGGACCCGGGTCCGGCGTGCTCCGGAGCCACCGCGCACACTGGACGTGCCCGCCCGCGGGGTGATCATCGTCGGCGACGGCGCGAGCGATCCGCACGCCGCCGTCACCTTCGCCGAGGAGGCCGGATGGCCGTTGCTCGCCGAGCCGCAGAGCGGTGCGCGCTACGGTGCCAACGCCATCCGGACGTACGGCGACCTGCTCAGCCATCGGGAGTTCCGCAAGAGGGCCGAGCCGGACATGGTGATCACGATGGGGCGGCCCGGCGTCCACCTCGCGGTTCTCGACTACCTCGGTCAGGCCCGCGACCACCTCGTCGTCGATCCGTCCGCCGACTGGGCCGACCCCACCCGCGGCGCCACCGAGGTGCTGTCCCGGCTCGGTACGCCGAGGCTGCGTGACCAGGATCCGGATTGGCTGCGCCGGTGGCAGGACGCCGACAAGGCCGCCGCTGGCGCGCTCGACGTCATGCTGGACCGTACCGATCTCAACGAGCCGCGCATCGCCCGCGACCTGGTGGCGGCGATTCCGGACGGGTCGCTGCTCTTCGCCGGCTCCAGCATGCCGATTCGCGATCTGGAACAGACCATGCGACCGCGTCAGGACGTCCGGATCCTCGCCAACCGAGGACTCAGCGGCATCGACGGAGCGGTGTCCAGTGCGATCGGTGCCGCGCTGGCCCACCAGGCGCAGGGCGGCGGCCGAGCCTACGCGCTGCTCGGCGACCTGTCGCTGCTGCACGACCAGAACGGACTCGTCACCGGCCTCGGCTCACCGCGGCCGGACCTCACCATCGTCGTGGTCAACAACAACGGCGGCGGCATCTTCTCGCTGCTCCCGGTGCGGCGGCCGATCGACGACTTCGAGGTGCTCTTCGGTACGCCGCACGGCGTCTCCTTCGAACACGTGGCCGCCGCGTCTGGCTGGCCGTACACGCGGGTCGCCGGCACGGCCGATCTGCTCGCGGTGCTCGACCAGCCCGGTCCCCGGCTGATCGAGGTGGTCACCGATCGCCGGGACAACGCCTCGCTGCACCGCCGCCTCACGGTGGCCGTCATGGCCGCCGTCGGAGCGGCCCTGTGAGCGGAACTCCCACTCCACGTCTGCCCGCTGGGGGGAAATGATGTCGACCTTCCACGCTCAACCGGACCACACCGTGGCGGCGGCCCCGCCACGGGTACGACCGAGTGACGCCACGCTGCTACAGAGCCTGCTCTCCGGGGCGTGGCTGGGCCAGGCCTGCTACACGGTCGCGAAGCTCGGCATCGCCGACCTGCTGGCGGACGGTCCGGAGACCGCGCCGAACCTGGCCGCGCGGTGCGGCGCCGATCCGGACGCGCTGCTGCGCCTGCTGCGGGCGCTGGCTTCCGTCGGACTCTTCACCCAGCGGGGACGCGAGACGTTCGAGCTCACCGGCGCTGGCTCGCTGTTGCGGAGCGACGTGCCCGAGTCCGCCCGGGCCAGCGCCGTCATGCTGGGCGAGGAGGTGTTCCGCGCCTTCGCCGAACTGCCGCACGCGGTCCGGACCGGCACCCCGGCCTTCGACCAGGCGTACGGGCAGCCCATGTACAGCTACCTCGCCACTCACCCCGAGGTCGCCCGCACGTTCCACGCCGCCCTTGGCAGCCATCGGACGGTACCCGCCGCCCTGTCCCGGTGTGACGTCGGCGGGGCCCGCACCGTGGTCGATGTCGGTGGCGGCGACGGCGCGCTGCTCGCCGCCCTCCTCGCCGGCCGGCCGGAGACCCGCGGCGTCCTGCTCGAGCAGCCCGAGGCGATCCGGCAGGCGCGCACCCGCTTCGCCGAGGCCGGTGTCGCGGACCGGGTGACACTGGTGGAGGGCAGCTTCTTCGACCGGGTGCCCGGCGATGGCGATCTCTACCTGCTGGCGCGCTGCCTGCACAACTGGAGCGACGACAAGGCCGTCGCCATCCTGCGGACCGTACGCGAGGCGATGCGACCCGGAGCGCGCCTGGTGGTGCTGGAGAAGGTGGTCCCGGACGGCCCCGGACCGAGCCAGGCCAAGATCTTCGATCTGCTCATGCTGGCCATGGTGGAGGGACGCAACCGGACCGACGGGGAGTACCGGGAGCTGATCGGCCGCAGCGGCTTCGATGTGGTGGCCGTACACCCCGCGTCCCGGCACGATCCGCGGGCCGAGAGCGCGATCGAGGCCGTCGCGGCGTGAGACCCGCAGCAGTCGCTGTTCTGCACGCGTTGCGCCGGCCGGCTGGGGCTGGTGACGGCCGAGCTGCACGCGGATCGCGGGCTGCGCGGTCGTCGTCGCGGTTCGGGCACTCAGCACGGTCCTCACGAAACGATGGGATGACTCATGCCGGAGATCAACGCTGTGCCCGATGCCGGACGAGCGGCACTGTCCGACGCGATCCGCAATGCCGCTGTCCGCGCGGCAGCGGTGATCCGGGCCGCGCAGTCTCCAGACGCCGCAGTTCCCGGGCTGAGCTGGACCGCCGGTGAGACCGCGGCGCACCTGGTGAACGAGTTCGTCGACTACACCGCGTACGCGCAGGGACGGAACAACCCCGTCGGAGGCGACCACCCGTCGCGGCGCAACGCCGAGGCGAACGCCGCGCAGTTGCGTACCGATCTCGATCGTGACCTCGCCTCGCTGGCCGATCGGCTGCTGCCGGCGGTGACGGGATTCCTGGCCGTGGAACCGCCGGCGCAACCGCTGGTCGTCAGCAACGGCCTCGCGTTGAGCTGGTGGACGATGGGCTCGGCGCTGCTCGGCGAACTGGTCGTGCACGGGCTGGACATCGCGCGGGCGAGCGGACAGCCGTGGCGCATCGACCGGTCGGACGCGCTGCTGGTGCTCGACGGCGTACTGACGATGATGCCGCGATACCTGAACCGGAAACGCGCTGCGAACGTCCGCGCGAGTATCGAGATCAGGCTGCGTGGCGGCCCGCGCTATCTGGTGGGAATCGACCACGGGACCGCGGTGATCGGCAGGTCGACCGCGCAGGCCAGGCCGGACTGCTGGGTCTCCGCCGACCCCGCCGCGTTCCTCGAGGTCGGCTTCGGTCGCACCGGCCAGTGGAGCCAGATCGCCCGCGGCAGACTGCTGGCCGGCGGTCGCAAGCCCTGGCTCGCCACCGCCGTCGGCACCCTGTTCACCAGACCCTGAGCACCCGCGCCGGTCACCAGCACCACGATTGATCGATCATCAAGGGCTCACCAGCCTGGCACCACCCCACCCGGGCACGGCAGACGTCTGCGGCCGCCCAGCGGCATGACCTGCACGAAAAGGCCGGCCATTGCGCGGACCGTCCGCCGTTTTGACCGCTTGACGGTGATTGCCCGCCCGCTGGAACTTTCGGGCCGTGGCGACCGACCAACGAGCAGAAGCAACCATCGGAGGACGAACTGATGCGTACTACCGGCCCTTTCGGCTCACCGCGACGCTCGATCGTCGCCCTGGCTGCCGCTGGCGAAGCGTCGACGACCGAACCGCACGCGTGCGGTCGTGTCACTTCATTGATTCAGAGGTCAAGGTCAACACGTGTCCGACACAGATTCCCGGCAGCTCGCCTCCGACGATCCTGATAACACCCGGACCACCTTCGAGGCGCCGGCGACCTCCGCGGGACAGTCCCGAAACGCGCACCGCGTGGCACCCGGGGCGTACCCCTGGTTGGGCTCTGCCGCCGTCGGTGCCGGTGGCCTCGCTCTGCTGCTGCTCGGCCTGCGGGTCGGCGGTGCCCTCACCGCCGCGATACCCGGCCTGCCGGACGCGGGACCGGCAACGACATGGGCCCTACCGGTCATCCGGCTGCTCTCGAACGGCCTCGGCACCCTCACCGTCGGCATGGCGGTGGCCGCCGCGTTTCTGCTGCCCGGCGACGGACGCAGCGTCTCGCCCCACGGCTACCTGCTCCTGCGGCGAGCGAGCCTCGCCGCGCTCGGATGGACGATCGCGGCACTGACGCTGACTGTACTGACGGTCTCCGACCTGCTCGGGCAACCTCTGGGGACGCTCAAGCCCGCGACCGTGGTCAGTTTCGCCACCACGATCTCGCAAGGCCAGTCACTGATGTTGCAGGCCGGGCTCGCCCTGACCGTGGCGCTGCTGGCACGCGTCGGGGTGTCCCGAGGGCTCGCCGCGACGGTCTCGATCCTGGCGCTGGTCGCCGTGCTTCCGCCGGCTTTCACCGGTCACGCCGCCGGAGCGGGAAATCATCAGGTCGCAGTGACCAGCCTGGCCCTGCACGTCCTTGCCGCCGCAGTGTGGGTCGGTGGGCTCGTCGCCCTGCTGATGGTGCGGCGCAGCCGCCTGTTGGTCGAGGCCGCCGCCCGGTACAGCCGCCTCGCCCTGGGCTGCTTCGTCGCCGTGACGGTGAGCGGGCTGGCCAACGCCGCCGTACGCCTCGGGACGTTCGACCAACTCTGGCAGTCCCGCTACGGCTGGCTGATCCTCGGCAAGGTCGCCGCCCTGCTGATCCTCAATGCGCTCGGCGCGGTACACCGCTCCCGCACCCTGCCGGCGATGCGCACCGGACGGCGGTGGGCGTTCGGCCGACTGGCCACCGGGGAGCTGATCGTGTTCGCCGCCACCGTGGGGCTGGCAGTGGCGCTCTCGCGCAGCCCCACCCCCGTCGCCGAAGCCGGCATCGACTTCGACCCGATCACCGAACTGCTCGGCTTCCCGATGCCCGCGGCGCCCAGCGCGGGACGCCTCCTCGGACAGCCACTGCCGGACATGTTCTTCCTGACCCTCAGTGTCCTCGGCATCGGCGGGTACCTGGCCGGCGTACGACGGATGCACGTCGCGGGCCACGGGTGGCCCGTCGCCCGGACGGCGAGCTGGCTCGGCGGCATCCTGCTGCTGGCGGCGGCCACCGACCTCGGCGTCGCCCGCTACGCCTACGTGCTGTTCAGCGCCCACATGGCCCAGCACATGGTGCTGTCGATGCTGGTGCCGATCCTGCTGGTCGGCGGCGCCCCGGTCACCCTCGCCCTACGCGCCCTGCGCCGACCAGCCGACCCGCAGGTACGTGGTGCCCGGGAGTGGCTGCTGATCCTGATCCACAGCCGCGTCACGAGAGTGCTCACGCACCCGCTCGTCGCGCTCGGCATCTACACCGCCAGCCTGTTCGGCCTCTACTTCAGCAACCTGCTCGGGGTGCTGATGCGCTCCCACCTCGGACACCTCGCGATGCTCGCCCACTTCGTCGTCGCCGGCTATCTGCTGTTCTGGGTGCTCATCGGCGTCGACCCCGGCCGCCGACGCCTCCCCCATCCGCTGCTGGTGATCATCCATCTGGCGTCGATGATGGCGCACGGCTTCTTCGGCCTGATCCTCATGCAGACCACCACCCTCATCGCCCCCGACTGGTATGTCGCTGTGCACCCCGCCTGGGCATCGTCGCTGCTGACCGACCAGAAGCTCGGCGCCGGCATCGCCTGGGCGTTCGGCGAACTGCCCGCCGTCGTCGTCATGATCGTCCTCATTCGGCAGTGGATCCGCGCCGATCAACGCGAGCAGGCCCGCGTGGACCGGGCCGCCGACCGGGCCGACGCCACCGGCGAGGAGGACGACCTCGCCCGCTACAACGCGTTCCTCTCCGCGGCAGGGCAGGCCGACAGCGGTCCACGGCGCACGACCAGGCCCGACCAGCGCTGACCCCGGTACCCATCCTGGTCCGCCACATTCCCTGGAACCGCAGGGCCCGTTCGGCCGACTACCTCACGAGGCCGGAGCTGACGCGACGAACCACCGGGCGACCATGCCAGCAGGAGGAACACCCCCTGGGTGCTTCTCGCCAATTCCGATCGGACGACCATGTCTCTCACCGAACTGTCCGGCGCGCCTACGCCGGAACCCACCACAGACACCGAAACACCAGTTCGACCGGCCCGGCGTACGTCGCCGTTCGGCGCGCTGCTGCTCCGGCTGCACTTCTACGCCGGCATCCTCGTCGCCCCCTTCCTCGTGGTCGCCGCACTGACGGGGCTGGCCTACACCACCACCCCGCAGCTGGACCAGATTCTCTACGGCGACCAACTGACCGTCGCCCAGGTGGGCGACCGTCCGCTGCCGCTTGCGGGGCAGATCGGAGCGGCGCGCAACGCGCATCCCGACGGCAGCATCGCCATCGTGCAGCCCGGCGCCGGTGACCAGAGCACCCGTGTGACGTTCTCCCTGCCGGAGCTCGGCGAGAAGCAGCACACCGTCTACGTCGACCCGTACACGGCGCAGGTCAAGGGCCAACTGACCACGTGGTTCGGTTCCACCCCGGCCACCACCTGGCTGGACGACCTGCACCGCAACCTGCACCTGGGCGTGGTGGGTCGGCACTACTCCGAACTGGCCGCGAGCTGGCTGTGGGTGATCGCGCTCGGCGGCGTCATCCTCTGGTGGCGCCGCCGCAGCGCCAACCGGGCCACCGCCCGACACCTGCTCGTGCCGGACCTGTCCGCCGGCAAGGGCGTCCGTCGCACCCGGGGTTGGCACGCCACCACCGGCATCTGGCTCACCGTCGGCCTGCTGTTCCTCTCGGCCACCGGACTGACCTGGTCCCGCTACGCCGGGGCGAACTTCGGCGCCGGCCTCGACGCGCTCCAGGCCCGCGCTCCGGAAATCTCCACCAGCCTCACCACCGATCCGGCCGTACCAGCCGCGACCGAAGGCGGCCACGCGCACGGTGCCGCCGCAGCGGGCGGAGTCGTCGTGTCAGCAACCTTCGACCAGGTGTCGACGGCCGCCCGCGCCGCGGGTCTCTCCGGCCCGGTCGAGATCGCCCCGGCGGCGGAGCCGGGCTCCGCCTGGACCGTTACGCAGGTCGACAACACCTGGCCCATCGCCAAGGACCGGGTCGCCGTCGACCCCGCCACGGGTACGATCACCGCCCGCAGCGACTTCGCCGACTGGCCCCTGCTGGCCCAACTCAGCGGCCTCGGCATCCAGGCCCACATGGGCATCCTCTTCGGACCGGTCAACCAGATCCTGCTCGCCGCGCTCGCCCTCGGGCTGCTCTGCGTCATCGTCTGGGGTTACCGCATGTGGTGGCAACGCCGACCCACCCGCACCGACCGGCGCGCCCTCGCCGGCACCCCACCGGCCCGCGGCGGCGTCCGGAGCCTGCCGCTCTGGTCACTGCTGATCGGCGTACCAGTGGTCGCGGCGATCGGTTGGGCGCTGCCGCTGTTCGGGCTCACCCTGCTGGCGTTCCTCGTCATCGACGTCGTAGCGGGCGCGGTGTCGCGGCGGCGTCCCGCTGCGGTCCCCACCTCCCCCGCGCCGGCCGGAAGCTGAACCACTGGCGGGGTTCGGCCGCTCGTCCGGCGGATGGGCGGCCGAACCCCGCGCGTGCGGCGTCGGGTATCCGCGCAGACGCCCGAGATGTCCACAGGGGTACCTTGCGGAACAGCTCTCCGACGGTGAAGGCATCGCCGTTGTCCGCGGCAACTCGAACCCCCGCCCTGCTACCTCCGCCGGGTCCGAACCGACAAGCGCGCCCTGTCGCAGCCCTGGGCGGGAACAGCTACGTGACGCGGTAGGCGGTGTAGCGCACCCGGTCGGCCTCGCGGATCGCCGACGCCACGAAAACGGACTGCTCCAGGACGGCCAGCGCGGGCATCGACGTCTCCAGTCGTACGCCCAGGCGGAAGTAGTACTCGGACACCTCGACGGCGTCGCCGCGCAGCAACGCCTCGAGGATCTCCGGGCGGCCGCTGCGGACGCCGAACGTACGTAGGTAGACGTGACCGCCGGCGGCGGTTCGCGCCGAGTAGCGCGTGTCGATCTCGATCGCGCCGTCGGGGCGGACCACCTGCCAGTCGGCGCCGCCGGGCAGGATGTCGGCCTCGAAGAGACCGGTGATCCGGCCGCCGACAACAGGCACCACGCGACGGTGACCGGCACGGGTCAGCCCGTGGTCCTCCAGCGCGCCCAGCCGCACCTCCACCTCGAACGCGGCCTCCAGCCCGGGAACCGGCGGGGCGGTCACCGCGTCCCGACCGGCGGGTCGGCGCGTACTCATGGAGTGTCCTTGGCGTGCGCGAGGGCGTCGCGGAGGCGTTCCAGCGCGGGCACCGCGGCGGCGAGGGCCGCGCGGTCCGCCGCCGGCAGGGTCGCCGCGGCGCGGGCGACCAGGTCTCCGCTCGCGAGGTCGAAGCGGTCGAACAGGTCGAGGGCCTTCGCTGTGGCGAGGACGTCGACGTGGCGGTGGTTGCCGGGACGGGGGCGGCGCTCGACGAGACCGTTGCCCTCCATCGCGGTGAGCAGGTTGCTGATCGTGGATCGGCTCAGGCGCAGCCGCTCGGCCAGCTCACCGGGGCCGGCCACGGTGCCCCGGGGCAGGGCCCGCACGATCTCGATCTGCGCGTCCGGGATCTCCGGCAGGTGCTCGGCGGCCCGGGCTGCGGCGAGCAGCGTGCGGCGCAGCGGTGAGATCACCGACGCCAGTCGCACCGCGTCCAGTTCGGGCGGCTCCGGGCCGGTCACGGCAGGACGCCCGGGAAGGCCATCGGCGTCAGGGAGGCCCGTTCGTTGAGGTCGGCGGGTAGGAAACCGGCCGCCTTCTTGTAGCCGGTGGCGATAGCGGTGAGCTCCTGCGGCGGGATGACGTCGTGGATGTGCGTGAACCCGTCCGGCGCGCGCTCGTGGGCGAGCACCATCACCTGTTCCGGGCCCTGCCGCCGGTTGCTCAGCACGAGCGCCGTGGTCGCGGGCCGCCGGTCCGCCTCGTAGGCGTCGAGCGCCGCCCGGACCGTCGGCGTGGTGGCGAGGTGGAAGGCGAGGGTACGTGCGTCCAGGATCGCCTGCGACGCCCCGTTGGAGCCGTTCGGATACATCGGGTGGGCCGCGTCGCCGAGCAGCGTGGTGTTGCCGTGGGTCCACGTGTCGATCGGATCGCGGTCCACCATGGGGTATTCGAGGATCTCGTCGGCCGCGGCCAGCAGTTCCGGCACGTTGAGCCACGCGAAACGCCAGTCCGCGAAGAGCGCGACGACCGGCGCGGGGTCGACCGTCCGGTTCCAGTCCGCGTTGGGCCCGGCGAAACCGGGCCCGCGCCGCTCGGCGACGACGTTGATGAGCCCGGCGCCTATCGGGTACGCCACGAACTTCTGGTCCGCGTCCCCAGCCATGATCATGGTTCGCCCGTCCAGGAATCCGGGTGCCCGTGCCGTCCCCCGCCACAGTGTCAGCCCGTTCCACAGTGGCGCCCCCTCGCCGGGCCGATGGTGGCGGCGCAGCGCGGAGTGGATGCCGTCCGCTCCGACGATCAGATCGCCAGCGACGCCCACCTCCCCCGTCGCCGTCTCGAAGTGCGCGACGCCGTCGCGGACGCCGACGAGCCGGTGCCCGGTGCGCACCGCGTCGGCGCCCAGCCGTTCCCGCACCACGTCGAGCAGTTCCAGCTGGAACCGGCCGCGGTGCACGGAAAGCTGCGGCCAGCGATATCCGGCGTCCAGTCCGCGTGGCTCGCTCCAGATCTGCTGACCGTAGCGGTTGTAGTAGGCAAGCGTGCCGGGTGCGGCGCCCAGCCTTTCCATGCGTTCCCCGAGACCCAATTCGGTCAGCTCGCGGACGGCGTGCGGGAGCAGATTGATTCCGACGCCGAGTGGGCGCAGCGCGGCGGCGCGCTCGTAGACGGTGATTTCACGGAAGCCAGCCCGGTGCAGGCTGAGAGCGGTGGTGAGGCCGCCGATACCCGCGCCCACGATCACGATTGCCACGTCGTCGCCCTCTCCGCCCCGCGCCACCAACCGCACAGTTTGGTCACAAAATCGTCGACCGTCAAGACGTGTCTTCATCGCCCTCGGGCCACTCGCACCGCTATGCGATTCGCCCTTTGGAATTCTTGACAATCAATCGCTTCTGCATGACGCTGATCGACGCGGTCGGATGCATTCGGCACTCCGTCGACCCCACTCCTCAGGCTGCACACGCGCTGCGCACGGAAGGGCCCGTCCATGAAGAAGGTCACCGCCCTCGCTGTTCTCGCCGGCGTCGTGATCACCCTGACCGGCTGCACGGATTCCGATGCCACCGATCCGTCCCCCGGGGCGAGCGGCGACCTGCGGAAGGTCCGCGTGGCGGCGCTGCCGATCAGCGAGACCGCCGCGCTGTGGGGCGGCATCAAGGCGGGCATCTTCCGGGAGCAGGGGCTCGACGTGGAGGTGGTGCCCGCACAGGGCGGCGCCCAGGCCATCCCGGCCATGATCAACGGCGACATCGACTTCGCCATCGGCCAGCCGTTCGGCCCGTTCCGCGCCGATCTGCAGAACCTCGGCGTGGTGATCATCGGAAACTACGCGTCGTCCTACGCCGACGGCGACGACATCAACGCCGTGCTGGCGTCCGCGAAGTCCGGTATCACCCGGCCGGCCCAGCTCGCCGGACGCAAGGTGTCGGTGAACAGCCTGGGCGCCGCCGGCGACGTCACGATCATGGCGGCGGTCGAGAAGGACGGCGGCGATCCCACCAAGATCAAGTTCGTCGAAGTGGCCTTTCCGGACGCACCGGCCCAGCTCGCCGCCGGCAACATCGACGCCGCCTGGGTGACCGAGCCGTTCATCACCCAGATGCGTAAGCGTGGTGACGTTCTCGTGGTCGCTCCCTACCAGGCCACCGTTCCCGGACTCACCACCCTGACCACGATCACGTCGAGCAAGCTGAAGGACTCCGACGCCACGCTGGTGGCGGACTTCTCGTCGGCGATGAAGAAGACGCTCACCTGGGCCAAGGATCCGGCGAACGAGAAGGACCTCCGCCAGGCCATCAAGGACAACCTCGAACTGCCGGAGCCGGTGGCCGACTCGGTACGGCTCCCGGCGTTCGGGTGGGAGCTCGACCGGACCGGCCTGGAGCAACTGGCGACGCTGGCCCAGAAGTACCGCGTCCTCGACCGGCGACCCGACTTCGACCGCCTCATTCAGCAGCAGTAGCCGGCCGATGCGCAAGATCCTGCTGGGCGCCGTGGGTCTGCTGGGGTTCCTCGTCGTCTGGCAACTGATCCCGGCTCTGGGGCTGGTCGACCGGCACGACCTGCCGTACGCGACGGACGTGTTCGGGTGGCTGCTCCACGAGGTCCGCGACCTGGCGTTCTGGCGGCGGCTCCGGCTCACCATGACGTCGTGGGCGATCGGCCTGACGGTGGCGACGCTCGCGGCGGTCGTGCTGGGGACCGTGGTCGGGCTGGTGCCGTTCCTGCGTCGCGCCACGCACTCGACAGTCGAGTTCCTGCGGCCGGTGCCGTCGGTCGCGCTGATCCCCCTCGCCGTGCTGATGTTCGGCCTGCAGATGCGCGCCGCACTCGTCATCATCGTCTACGCGGCGTTCTGGCAGGTGTTCGTGCAGGTGATCTACGGTGTCGCCGACGTCGACACGGTCGCCCGGGACACCGCGCGGAGCTTCGGCCTCACCCGCTACGAGCGGCTGCGGTATCTCGTCCTTCCGACCGCTCTGCCGTACCTGATGACCGGCCTGCGCCTCGCCGCGGCGGTCGCGCTCATCCTGGCCGTCACCGCGGAGATGGTGATCGGTAACCCCGGCCTCGGACGCATGATCGAGCTGTCGCGCTCCACCGGGGACGCCGTCGGCCTGTACGGCCTCGTCGTGGTCACCGGGCTCCTCGGCGTGGTGGTGAACGTCGTGTTCCGCTTCGCCGAACGCCGCTCGTTGGCCTGGCACCAGTCGGTGCTCGCGGACGAGGCAACCCGATGACCGCCCTCGGTGCGGGCAGGACCGCCCCTCGCGGCCTCGGCGTCCGGGTCGCCGAGGACGTCCTGTACGCGGTCGGGCTTCCCATCCTGGCCGTGGGGCTCTGGGCCGTCTGGTCCACCCGGTCGGCCAACCGGTTCCTCGTCGGCCCCCGCCCGCTCCTCGACGCGTTCCGGCAGACCTGGATCGGCCCGGCGTTCGTCGACGACGTGCTGCCGAGCGTGTACCGGCTGCTGGCCGGCCTGTTCGCGTCGATCATGCTCGGCGTCGCCGCCGGCGTCCTCATCGGCCGGTTCCGCCCGCTACGCGAGATCCTCGAACCGCTGCTGGAGTTCTTTCGCGCGATTCCGCCACCGGTGCTGATTCCGGTCGCGATGCTCCTGCTCGGCATCACCGACACCATGAAGGTCGTCGTCATCTCCTCCGGCGCGATCTGGCCGATCCTGCTGAACACGATCGAGGGCGTCCGGGCGACCGACAGCGTGATGCTGGAGACCGCCGACTCGTACCGGATCTCCCGGTGGGAACGGGTGTGGCTGTTGATCCTCCCGGCGGCGAGTCCGCGCATCATGACCGGCGTACGGCAGGCACTCTCGGTGGCCCTGATCCTCATGGTCATCTCGGAGATGTTCGCGTCCTCGGCCGGCCTCGGCTACCGGATCGCCTACTTCCAGCGGAACTACCTCATCGCCGAGATGTGGAGCGGCATCCTCCTGCTCGGCCTCATCGGCGTCCTCCTCGCCGTGGCCTTCGGCGTTGTCGAACGCCGCGTCCTGCGCTGGTACCACGGAATGAGGGAGGTCACCCGTGCCTGACGCACGTCCGCTGCTGCGGGTCGAGCACCTGCGCAAGGTCTACGCCTCCGGCCGGGGCGAGGTCGAGGCGATCGGGGATCTCAGTTTCACCATGATGCCCGGCGAACTGCTGTGCGTCGTCGGCCCGTCGGGCTGCGGAAAGACCACCCTGCTGAAATGCCTCGCCGGACTGCTCGGGCCCACCAGCGGCGTCGTCACGATGGAGGGATCTCCGGTGACGGGCCCGAGCCCGGCGATGGCAGTGGTGTTCCAGGAGTACGGCCGCAGCCTCTATCCCTGGCTGACGGTCCGGGGCAATGTGGAGCTTCCCCTTCGACACAAGAAGCTCTCCCGCGCCGAACGCGACCGGCGGGTCGCCGACGCCCTCGACGCGGTCGGACTGCCGCAGTCGGCACGCAGCCATCCGTGGCAGCTCTCCGGCGGGATGCAGCAACGGGTGGCCATCGCGCGCGCCATCGCGTACCGGCCCGAAGTGCTGATCATGGATGAGCCGTTCGCGGCGGTGGACGCGCAGACCCGCGCGGACCTGGAGGACCTCGTACGCGACCTGCACCTGAACCGCGGTATCTCCACTGTCTTCGTGACGCACGACATCGACGAGTCCGTGTATCTGGGCCAGCGCGTGCTCGTCCTGTCCCACTCGCCGACCCGGGTGCAGGAAGACCTCGTGATCGACCTCCCGTCAGAGCGCGATCAGCTCACCACCCGGGCGCTGCCCCGGTTCACCGAGCTGCGGACCCACGTCTACGCGCAGATCCAGCGGGCCAAGCGTGCGCCGGCCTCGGCGCCCCACCCGGCACCGTGACGCTACCGGTGCTGGCAGCCTCGCCCAGTACCGTCGAGCCGTAGCTGTACCCGATGACGTGTCGTTATCCGAGCCACGGCACGACCGCTACGGGCGGCTCACGGGGTTGAGCGCGATTGCGGTGTCCTGCAGGAGACTTGCCCGGTTGATCGGACCGCGAATCCCCGCGAGCTCCGTGCCTACACCCGGTACGAGCACCGCAGTATTCCCCGCAGTGTCCGGATTTCCGGGGGCTACCGCGGCCCTCCCATCCCGGCTGCGATCGACCGACAACAGATATGGGCGCTTGTCCGGCTCAGCGTTCTCAGCGCTTTCCAGCTTGTCCAGCAGCATCAGCGCGGCCGCCTGCTGGCAGCTGTCCGAGTCCTGTCGCTGGTTGACGTTGGCTTCGTTGAGCCCCAAGGCGGCCGCAGCCTCGCGGGCGCCGTCACGAGCCTTGTTGTATTCCCACGCGTACCGGCCCGGCATGCTGGCCTCCGACTGGCCCAGCACCGGGGCGGTCCGGCCGTCTACTTCCGTGACATCCTGAGCGATCCTGACGACCAAATCGCTGTAGATTCGCGCGTTCTGCAGATCCCGACGGTGCAGGAATTTTCGCGTCTGGGTCGTTCCAGTCACCCCGGCCCGTTTCCCGGGTAGAGACCCGGCCGGTCCCATCGACGCGCAAGCCCCTGGTCACCCGAACCGCGGCCTGTCCTGCTGCATGCTCTACGCCCAACCGCCCAACCGCATCCCGCACCTCATCACCCACCATGTCACCGAACACGACGGCGAACTATTCATCCACCTTGGCGACCCACCCGCGCCCCCCGCCGCGATCCTGCGGCAGCTTGTCGCCACCGCCGGCTCTGCTGTTCCCTGGTCGGCTCGCCGGACAACCCGTCGCCTACCAGACGCTGCACAGACGGCTTCGGAATCTCGGCTTCCCACTCATCGCGGCCCGCGTCGCCGCGCTACGCCAACTCGTCCTGCGCGCCCCTGCCCCGGTCATCACCAAGGCCCTCGGCCTGGAGCCAGCACACGCCCGGTGACGACACACCGTCATCCTGGCTAGCGCTCAGGCTTCGGGCGGCGCATCTGACTCCATGAGGGCGTGCGCCGGCGCCTCGGCGCGGTTACCGAGCGTTACGGACAAGCCTGCAGGGCGCAGACAGCGGCAGATCCCGGACACTCGATCATCCGTCGACGGGGCCTTGATGGCTCAAACCAGGCTGCACTTGCCCGTCCGAAGGCTTGCGAACGGTAGCGCTCTGGAGGCGGGTCCGCCGGAACGTGACCAGGACCTCAAAGGCGGGTCCGCCGCGCGTTCCACTGGTCGGGAGCCATGATCCCTTCATGCCAGCGCGCTCCGACACGGCGTTCGTTGCCGTAGTTGCCGGCCGCGACGGGACCCGCCATCCACCTTCCCCGGTTCACGTGTCATGCGGTTGAGGAGGGCGCCTTCGCGGCGCAACGGCTAGGGCCGTCTCCTCGGAGCATGGTCAGCAGGCCCGGAAAGCGTTGTTCCACCTCGGCGTAGCGCAGCGTGACGAGTCGGCGGGTACCGTTGACGCGCGTGCGGATCATGCCGGCATCGCGCAGGACCTTGATGTGGTGCGACAGCGTTGACTTGCCGATGGTGAGGCCAGTTTCCTGGAGGACGTCGCTGCCGCAGGTCCAGTCACCAGCGGCGTCGAGGGCGCGCACGAGCGTAAGCCGCACCGGGTCGGCAAGCGCGCTGAGCACGACGTCGATCGTCACGGTCTCGATGGCGGGTTCGATCACCTCGGTCACGAGACGAATCCTAGCCAGAAGTTGCGAAAAGTTCGACTTCCATCGTACTGTTCGAGGCGCGTCAAACAGTACGATGCAGATCGAACATTGGATGGATCATGAAGGCGATCATCTACCGCGACAACGGCGGTCCCGACGTTCTCCAACTCGTCGAGCGTGACCGGCCCACGCCCGCACCCGGCGAAGTCCGCGTCCGGGTTGCCGTGTCCGGGGTCAACCCGACCGACTGGCAGGCCCGCTCCGGCGTCGCCCACCGCAAGCCCTTCTCCGAGATCACCCCGCACCTCGACGGTGCCGGCGTGATCGACGCCGTCGGTGACGGCGTCGACCCGAGCCGGGTCGGTCAGCGGGTGTGGCTGTTCATGGCCGCCGCGGGGCGGCCATCCGGCACCGCCGCCGAGTTCACCGTCGTACCCGCCGATCAGGCCGTGCCGCTGCCAGACGCGGCCGGCTTCGACGTCGGCGCCTCGCTCGGCGTTCCCGCACTCACCGCACACCGCGCCCTCACCGTCGCCGAGGACGGGCCACGCCGCCTTCACCCCGGCGTACTCGACGGCAAGGTGGTGCTCGCCGCCGGCGGGGCCGGCGCGGTCGGGCACGCAGTGATCCAGCTCGCTCGATGGGCCGGCGCCACCGTGATCGGCACGGTCAGCGGGCCGCAGAAGGCGAAGCTCGCCATCGCGGCCGGCGCCCACCACGTCATCAACTATCGCGAGGGCGACCCGGCCGCCGCCATCCGTGCGATCGCCCCGGACGGCGTCGACATCGTCGCCGAGGTGGCGCTGGGCGCGAACCTAACTCTGGATCTGGCCGTGCTGCGTACCCGCGGCACGATCGCGACGTACGCCAACCAGGGCGGACATGCAGTCGAACTGAACGTGGGGCAGAACATGGTGCTGAACACGCGCCTACAGTTCCTGGTGCTCTACACGGCTGGCCCGCAGGCGCGTGCCGCAGCCGTCGAGGACGTCGCCATCGCGATCCGCGACGGCGCTCTGCCGGTAGGCGAAGAACATGGCCTGCCACTGCACCGCTTCCCGCTGCACCGCACCGCCGACGCTCATCGAGCGGTGGAGACCGGCGCGGTCGGCAAGGTACTGGTAGACGTCATGCCCTGACGTTCAACCATCGGCTCCGCGTGCCACAGTATGTCGAAGGAACTACGGTACGTGATGGCACATCGCTTACCGACCCGCACGGTCGTCGGCATAAGAGTGCGTCGACGGCTCCACGCTCTCGCGGCCGCTTGTGAGCATTGTGCAACAACGACGGTGCGTACGACGCCATCAGCAGGTCTCGGGTCCTCGGTCGAGAGCCGAACCAGATCACACCCGGTAGTACTGCACGACGCCGGCTTGCCGCCGAAAGGAACGACCGGCGCAGGCAAGCAGTACGACCATGCGTTAGCGGCCGGTCCCAGCACGACTACGTCCTGGGCGACCAGCTTGCGGCGTCGCCGAGCATTGCCTCCATCAACTCCGCGGTCTCCGCTCGCTCTCCGGCAGCACGTGGGTATAGACCTCCCGCGTCGTACGGCTGTCAGCGTGACCAAGCCGCCGCTACATCACGGGCCCGAGAACGCCAGCGTCAGCACGCGTTGTCCCCATGTGGTCCCCGGGACGCTGACACGCTTGACGACCTCAGCACACGGTTTAGGAAGTGTGGACACGGGCGGAAAGTCGCTCGGCAGACCTGCTTGCCAAGAGTGGTCGCTGAGCTGCAGAGACACCGCAAGGCACTTATCACTCCTTAACACCCTTCGTCAGCGATGGGTAGGGTTTTCGGGGAGTAAGCAGGGGAGCCACACGCAACCGCGCCAAGTCTGACCGCCGCGCCGCGCCCGCCTCACAGCATGCGTACGACGGGAACATTCGAAAGTACGGACTCAGCCGGTGATGTCCCGTGGGTCACGCTCGGCCACAACGTTTGGCAGGGTGACCGGAACGGCTGGCTTACCGACGGCCGGGAACCGCCACTGCGTCACCTCCGGCCGACCCGCCGGCAGCGCCGGCGCGAGGAGCTCGAAGAGGCGGTTCGCCTGCTCCGGGCCGTACTCGTCCCAGGTCTTCGTCGCCAGTAGCCACCAGCCGCCAGCAGCGAGCGGCTCCACCTCGACGAACGCACCGGAAACGCGGAGGCGATCAGCACCGCCGACACGCTCGGCCATCTCATCGCTGAGTACGGTCAGCCAACCGTAATTGCGCAGCACCCTGCCAGGCTGCTTGCGGTAGTCAGCCGAAGAACGGCTGAGCGCCTCCTCCAGCGGCGTATCCGTCAGCGAACCTCGCACGGCGACGGCGACCGCAACCGGGGCGGCCAAATTCGCCACATCACGGACGGTCGCGAGGAGCTCCCGCTCGCCTCTGGGATCATTAGCCACCGCGTCGTCAATAGTGCTAACGAGATTGATGTAGCCGTCGTCGCTGACTGCACTCAGAAGGAACCTCGGTTGGTTCAACCGTCCCTGCTCGTCCCTGGTCTGCGCCTCGAAGGATGCCGCATCCGGGACCTCGCCGAGGCGGCGCAGCAGTTCGTCCCACGACCCCCGCGAGTAGGTCTCCGTCCACTCGCGGGGTTCCCGATACAGGTCATCGAACACCGCAGCGCTAACCGAGCTGTGCACTGTGCCGGGAGGCGACACAGGCGGATCGAGGTCCGCCTTCGGCATCGCACGCACGGTGGCGCCGAACGCGCCGTGCAGTCGTGGCGGGCACAGCTCGAACCAGCGCCGCATTGCCATGACCGCACGCTCGCGGTCCGGACTCACCGGCACCGTCACCATCACCGTGCAATTCTCACGCCGCCTACCAGCCATGCCTACCGCTCCCGCCTCTCTCCCCGCCGCCTGTCAGCGCGCGAGTCCGAAGTCCGCCTGCGTCTCTGCCACCAGCGTCGCCGCCGCCCCATCGGCACCATCACTAACGAGCGCCCATCTTCGCCTCCCGACGCGGCACCGGGCTCTCGTCCAACAACGTCCGCCGCCCGTGGCGTGAAGCCCGCGCCGACACCGACCTCGCCTGGGTCACCCCCCACGCCTTCCGCAAGACCGTCGCCACCCTCATCAAGGAAGAGGCCGACACGAAAAGCGCCGCAGGAGCCTGGGCACTCCAGTGAGGAGGTCACCGCCACGTACTACATCGCCAAACCCGCCCAAGCCCCGGACGTCTCAGACATCCTCGAGCCACTCGGCACCGAGCACGGAAGCCGGCGACGTCCCACACCCGCCGTGCCCAACGATGCGCAGCCGCCTCAGGTCGTCGAGTTGGCGCGCCGGCCCTCCGCGATCCGCCCGGCCAGGTCCCGGATCCGCTCGTCGGTGGTCTGCCCGGGTACGAGGGCGAGCAGCAGCCCAGCGGGCGGGGCGGACAGCCTCGCCGGCCCGGTGCCGGGCCGGCGAGGTACGACCGTCACGGCGTCCCGCCGAGTATGGCGACAAGCGCCACGGCGAGCACAGCGGTACGCAGCCGCCCGCGAGCCGGTGTCGGAAATGTTGGCAGGGAGATGAGGACTTCTTCGGGGCCGGGCTACTGGTAGACACGGACGTAGTCGACGAGCATCCGCGCTGGGCGACGAAGACCGTCTGCCCGTCGATCTTGAAGGTGATGCCGCGACTGTCCCACTCGGCGGACCAGACGTGGAAGCCGCCGGAGAGGCCACCCCGCCCGGTGACGGGTACTTCTAACCGTACCCGTTGCCGCCGTTGTAGGCCGGCGCGTGCAGGGTGGAGTATGCCTCCAGCGTGTTGCGGCCGAGGACCTCCATGATGTCGACCTCCCCGTTGTACGGCCACGGCCGCCCGCTGAGGAAGTCGGCGCCCATCATCCAGAACGCCGGCCAGAGCCCGTTGCCCTTCGGCACCCGGATGCGGGCCTCGATCCGGCCGTACTGCACGCTGAACTTGTTGCCGGTGTTCATTCGGTGCGAGATGTACGAGCGGCCGTTAGAGGCTCGCACTTGTCCGCGCGTACCGATAGATCCAACTCCCGAAGGTAGGCCAGGTTGTCCCGGGTCCGCTGAGCCAGCGGCACGGCGGTGGAGAAGTCCTCGACCGTCACCCACCCGTCGTAGCCGACCCGGCGCAGCGCGCCGAGATAGGCCGCCAGGTCGGCCTGCCCCTCCCACAACGGCGCCCACTCGGCCGACCAGCGCGGTCCCCCGTCGTCCCGGGTGCCGCTCACCCGCCACGCGACGTTCTTCACGTGCACGTGCGCCAGGTACGGGCCGAGCATCTGAAAACCGGCCAGCGGATCCTCGAAACCCTCGATGGTCAGATTGCCGATGTCGTGGATGACCCCGGCATGCTCCGGCGGCAGGCCGTCGAGCAGCCGCATCGCCGCCGACGCCGAGGCGACGATGGTGCCGTGGTGCAGCTCGACCAGCGCGGTCACCCCGTGCTCCGCCGCCCGACCGGCGATCCACGCCAGGTCCCGGCGGGCGCCGGCCATCAGCTCCCGATAGTCGCCACTGCCCAGTTGCGGCATGGTCACCCGGACCCGTTCCGCGCCCAGCGCGGCGGCCGCGGCCAACACCCGCTCGACGTTGCCGTGGTCGGCCGCCGGCACGTACGCGCCGAGGCCGGACAGCGCCAGCCCGGCCTCGCGGGTGATCGCGGCGATCCGGGTCAGCTCACCCTCCAGCCCGGTCAACGGGATGGTCGCCCGGTTGCCGGCCCAGAACCCGGGCGGTCGAGCCGGTTCCTGGTCGGTGACCCGCCACTCGACACCGTCCCAGCCCTGCGCCGCCAACTGCCCGACCGCCTCCTCCGGCGTCCAGTCCGGCGTGGACGCCGTGAACACCGACCACCTCATCGCGCCACCCCCGCCCGCAGGACGGACGACACCGTGGCCGCGGAGCCCTCGACGGCGGCGAGCGCATCGTCGAAGTCACCGGCGAGCACCGCCGGCACCGACACCGGCCGACGCAGGTGCGCCGAGAGGTAGACCGCCTTGACCACGGCGACATCGAGCAGCGCCTCGACCGCCGTGACCCCCGGCCGCCGGCCGCCGAGGATCGCCTCGACCGTGTCGTGGTACTGCCGCAGGTGTCCGTTCACGAAGGCGTCGTCGGGCTTGGTCGCCCCCCGCAGCTGTGACGGTGGCACGGCGTCGCTGGACCGGTCGGGCCCGTCGGCGTACGCGGACGGGTCCGGGCCGTCGGCGGTGTGCAGGTATTCCAACTGGTCGTCGTGGACCACCGCGGACCCCTGCGAGCCGTGCACCTGCAACCGCACGCCGAGGCCCGGGTACGCCGCGGTGGTGGCGTGCAGCACGGCGAGCGCCCCGTCGGCGAACCGGATCGCCGCCACGGCGACGTCCTCCACCTCGACCCGTTCGTGGGCGAGGACGCCGGTGTAGGCGAACACCTCCTCGGGCCGGCCGAACAGCCACAGCAGCAGGTCCACGGTGTGCACGCCCTGGTTTATGGTGGCGCCGCCGCCATCCTGTTCCCAGGTGCCGCGCCAGCCCGCCGAGTCGTAGTACCGCTGGCCCCGCCACCACGGCACGCTGGCCACCGCCGAGGTGAGCCGCCCCAGGTCGCCGGCGCGCACTCGGGCGGCGACCGCGACGCTCGCCGGGTCGAACCGGTGCTGGCAGACCACCGCGCAGACCTGACCGGCCGCCTCGGCGTCCGTGGCGGCCCGGGCGATCCGGCGGGCCGCCGGCAGGGAGGCATCGAGGGGCTTCTCGACGAGCACGTGCACGCCGGCCGCGAGGGCCTCCTCGGCGAGGTCGGCGTGCGTACCGCTGGGCGTGCAGACCACCACCAGGTCCGCCGCCTCGGCCGCGAGGGCCTCGCCCAACGAGGCGTACCGGGCCGGCGGCGGGCCGCCCTGCTCGCCGATCCACCCGGCGAGCCGGTCGTTGGCCTGCGGGTCCGGGTCGGCGAGCGCGGTGAGGCGCAGTCCGGGGTGCCGCAGGATCGCCCCGGCGTGGGTGCGGGCGATGACCCCGCTGCCCGTGATCACGACGTTGAGAACGGTCATCGAAGATGCACTCCTATCGAGGCGGTGAGGTTCACGAACGCGCGCGCCGCCCGGCCGAACTCGGCAGGGCCGGAGAATCCGCCGAGGTCGTGCTGGCTGGCGAGGTGCGGTTCGAGGGAGGCGAAGCCGGCATAGCCGTCGTCGCGCAACGCGGTGAGCGTCCGCAGCAGCTGGCCGTCGCCGTGGCCGGCGGGCACGACCTCCGCGGTGGCTGCGATAGCGTCCTTGACCTGCAGGTACTCCAGGTGCGGGCGCAGCAGCGCGTACCCGTCGTCGTAGGGCCGCACCCCGACCTGCACGAAGTTCGCGTTGTCCCAGGCGACGCGCAGCGCGGGCGAGTCGACCGACTCGACGAGGTCGGCGATCCGCCGCGGTACATCACCGTAGATGTCCTTCTCGTTCTCGTGCAGCAGCACGACGCCGGAGTCCTCGGCGAGGGCTGCGAAGGCCCGCATCCGCGCCAGCACCGCCGCGCGGACCTCGGCCGGGGCGACCCCGGTCGGGCGGTAGAAGGAGAAGATCCGGACGTACCGGCTGCCCAGCCGGTGCGCGGCCGCCACGGCTGCGCGTAGCCGGTGGAGCTCACCGCCGTCCTCGGTGGTCACGTCGACCTTTCCGACGGGCGACGCGACCGCCGAAACCGCCATGCCGCGCGCGTCGACCGCCTCCGCCAGGGCGTCCAGTTGGGCGTCGCCGAGCTCCACCACGTTGGTGCCCCACGCGCTGCGCACCTCGATGTGCCGGGCACCGAGGGCATTGAGCACCGCGAGTTGCACCGCCGGGTCGGGATCGATCTCGTCGCCGAACCCGGACAGCGTCCACGCCGTCACTTCACACCTCCCGCGGTCAGCCCACTGACGATGTACCGCTGGAAGGCGAGGTAGAGGGCGACCACCGGGGCCGCGCAGACGAGGGCGGCGGCCATCATCTGCCCGTACGGCGGGATCGCCCCGCCCTCCTGCGCCGCGCCGAAGACCTGCAGCACGACCGCCGCGGTGCGGGTGTCCACGTCGGTCATGACCGAGGCGAACAGCACGTCGTTCCAGCCGAGCAGGAACGCGAAGATCGCCGCGACGACCAGGCCCGGCCAGCTCAGCGGGATGACGATACGCAGCATGATCTGCCAGCTCCCGGCACCGTCCACGCGGGCGGCCTCGATCAGCTCGCCGGGCAGCTCCCGCAGGTAGGTCACCATGATCCAGGTGGAGAACGGCAGTCCGAACGTGAGGTAGGTGACGACCAGCGACCACCGGGTGCCGATCGTCGGCACACCGAGGCTGCTGCCGATCGTCGCGAAGAGCACGAAGACCGGCAGGAGCAGCAGCGTGCCGGGGATCGACTGCATGCCCAGCAACGCGCGCAGCACGGTGCGCCGGCCCCGGAACCGATGCCGGACCAGGACGTACGCCGAGAAGACCGCGACCGCCGCGCAGGTCACCGCCACCGTGCCGGCGACGAGCAGGCTGTTCGCGAGCCCCCGGCCGAGCGGAACGGTCGACCAGATCCGGACGTAGTTGTCGACGCTGACCCGCTCCGGCCAGAAGTCACCGCCGGCCACGGCCAGGTCGGTGTTGACCGAGGCGAAGAAGACGTAGCCGACCGGCGCGCCGACGATGGTCAACAGGATCAGCGTCAGGCCGATCTGCAGTGGTCGCGGCAGCAGGCGATGCACGGAGTTCATGCGGCGGCCTCCGGCGCGTCGAGTTTGACGGTGCGCAGATAGACCAGCAGCGGGACCAGGATCAGCACCAACGAGATCACGGCCATCGCCGCGCTCAGCCCGAACCGCAGGTTCTGGAAGCTCTCCACGTACGTCAGCACCGGCAGCACCTCCACGTCGTGCGGGCTCGGGACGCCGAACAGCACGAACGGCAGGGTGAAGCTGTTCACCATGTGCAGCAGGGAAATGATCGCGGCGAGCGCGACCGGGGGGCGCAGCAGCGGGAGGATGACGTGGCGCAGCTTCGCCCACCACTGCGCGCCGTCGAGCGCGGCGGCTTCGTGCAGGCTGTCGTCGATGCTCTGCAGGCCGGCCAGGGCGAGCAGGTAGACCAGCGGCCAGCCCGACCAGGCCTGCACGACGATCAGGGCAAAGTAGCTCTTCGGCCCGTTCAGCCACAGGCCGCCAGCGATGCCCAGGCTCGCCAGGCCCTGGTTGGCGACCCCGTCGGGTTGCAGGATGATCCGCCAGATGGTGCCGACGACGAAGGCGGGCAGCACGTACGGGATGAGGTAGAGGGACCGGATCAGCGACCGCCCGCGGAACGGCAGGTGGGTGGTCAGCGCGGCGGCGACCCCCAGTGGCAACGCGAGCAGCGTCGCGATCACCGCCGCGGAGCCGCTGACCCAGATGGCGTGCGGCAGGCTGGTGCGGCCCACCGCTTCCACGTAGTTGCCGGCGCCGACGAACGGCGCCGACAGCCACTGCCGGAAGGTGTACTGGTCGAGGTCGAGCAGCGACATCACCAGCGCGACGACGAACGGCACGACGATGACGGTCAGGGTGAGCAGGCCGCCGGGCGCGAGTAGCCACACCGCGGCACCGCCGGCGGTCGAGCCGCGACGGCGGCGCGACGGGGACGGGCGGGCCACCCCGACCCGGCGCGCTTCGCCGGTGCCCGGAGCGTCCGCCGTCGCTGGGTCGGTGACCGTCATCTACTTCGCCTTGTCCAGCGCGGCCTGCGCCTCGGACTGCGCCCGGGTGAGCAGGTCGTTGAGGGACGCGTCGTCGACCTTGCCGGCGGCGAGGTTCGGCACCGACTGGACGACCACGTTGACCAGCGCGAGCTGCACCTTGCTCCACCCGCCGTGGAACGGGGTGCCGTGCGCCTTCGACGCCGAGTCCACGATGGCGGCGAGCGCCGGGTCGGCGACCAGCCGGTTCGCCAGCTCCGCGTTGGTCGGCAACTCGCCGAAGGTCCGGTAGTAGGTCTCCTGCGACTCGGCGGTGGTCAGCATGTTGACCAGGCGCAGCGCCAGGTCCTGGTTCTTGCTGTACTTGGCAATCACCAGGTTGTCACCGGAGAGGATGCTGGTGGCGGCGACGCCGCCCGACGGCAGGCTGGTGGCGCCCGGCGGGACGGTCGGCATGAGGGCGTAGCCGTACTTACCGGCGACCGCGGACTTGTCCAGCGTGACCTTCGAGGTCGCCGAGACCATCGGCAGGAAGGCGGCCTTGCCGGCGCCGAACGCGGCGATGGCCTGGGCGTTCTTCCAGCCGGTCGCCGCCGGGTCGACGACCTTGTCGGTGGCGAGCCAGCCGAGGTACGTCTGGTATGCCTTGACCGTGACCGGATCGGTCAGGCGTGCCTTGCCGTCGGAGATCAGCGGGTTGCCGGCCTGGATGCTCATCGCCCAGATGAACTTCCACGGGTCGAAGCCGTCGCCGTAGGCCACGGCCAGGCCGTACCTGCCGGCCCCGGTCAGCTGTCTGGCCTGCTGCCGCAGGCCGTCCCAGGTGCTGGCCGGCTTGTCGATGCCCGCCGCGGCCAGAAGTTCCTTGTTGTACGCCATGACGAACGGGCGGCTGCTGAAGGGGATGCCGACCTCGTGCGTGGCGTCCGGGCCGGAGATGCCGAGGGTGGCCGGCAGGAACCGGTCCCGGCCGCCGACCTTCGTCCACTGGTCGGCGGTGAGGCCGACGAAGGCGCCGGTGGAGTATGCCGTCGGGGTGAAGGTGGTGCCGAGGGCATAGACGTCCGGCCCCTGCCCGGAGAGCATCGATGTCTGGATCTTGGTGAGTTCGTCGGTGGGGCTGGCGAAGGTCTCGAACGTCACCTTCGCCCCGGCCTGCTGCTGGAACTTCGCCGAGACGTCGGCGAACCACTGCTTCTGCTCCTCGGGATAGATCGAGTTCGCCGCGATGAGCACGTTGAGCGTCCCGCCACCCTCGGCAGAGCTACCGGGATCGCAGGCGGTGACGGGTATGGCGACCGTGACGGCCAGGGCCGCCGCGAGAAGCGCACGGGTGGCGTTCATCTCTGCTCCTTGGGTGGTGGCTGTCCGGAGAAGATTGGTGTGGAGAACACATAGCCAGACGCCCGGGCATTCCCCCGGTTCGATGAGACGTGCGAGGGAACGTAACAACCTTGGAAACCGAATGGCAATCGGTTGCCATTAATTGCCATCGATGCTCTGCTGATTGTATGAACCCCGAAGGCGCGTCCTCCCCCCGTCCGGCGTCACGCCGGGAGGGCCGCGTGACCATCGCCGACATCGCTGCCCTCACCGGTGTTGCCGCCTCCACCGTGTCCCGGGCGCTGAGCCGGCCCGACCGGGTCAACCGGGTCACCCGGGAACGCATCCAGGCCGCCGCCCGCGAGCTGAACTACGTACCCAACACCCAGGCGCGGGCGCTGTCGTCGGGGCGTACCGAAACGGTCGCCCTGCTCGTCTCGGACGCGACGAATCCGTTCTTCTTCGGACTGATCCGCGGCGCGCAGCAACAACTGCGCGCCGCCGGCCACGCCCTGCTGCTGATCGACACCGAGGACTCGGCCGAGCTGGAGAACCACCTGCTGCACAAGGTGCGCCGGTCGATCGACGGGGTGATCCTCGCCGCCTCCCGCCTTCCCGAGCAGACCCTCTCCGACATTGCCGCCGAACTGCCGGTCGTCACCGTCAACCGCAACGTCCCCCGGGTCCGCAGCGTCGTCATCGACAGCCCCGACGGGGTGAGGCAAGCCGTCGAGCACCTGGTCTCGCTGGGCCACCGGGCGATCGCGTACGTCGCCGGACCGTCGTCCTCCTGGGCCGACCAGGCCCGGTGGCGGGCGATGCGGACCGCGATGGCCCGACACGGCCTCACCGCGGCCCGCGTCGGACCGTTCGGCGTGTCCCGCAGCTCCGGGTCGGTCGCCGCGGACGCGCTGCTGAACACCGGCGCCACCGCCGGCGTCACCTTCAACGACCTGCTGGCGATCGGCATCCTGCGGCGGCTGGCCGAACGCGGCGTCGACGTCCCCGGCGAGATCAGTGTGGTGGGCTGCGACGACATTTTCGGCGCCGACTTCTGCAGCCCGCCGCTGACCACCCTGACCGCGCCGATCGAACAGGCCGGCCGGGTGGCGGTGTCGATGCTGCTGGACCACCTTGAGCACCTGGGGGAAACGGCGTCCCGTCAGACCGTGCTGCTGCCCACGCACCTGACCATCCGGCAGTCCAGCGGGCCGGCTCCGCGCCGGTGACCACTCGCCGGGCCGCCTCTTCCTGGCCGACGCTTCGCCAAGTCCCCCTCCGCACCGCATCCGCCGTCCCAGTTCGGTGGCCATGATCGGTCACCAGGACGGGCGCGGAGCAGATTCAGCCGGCGCCTCGGTGGGTCGCTCCGGTCCCGATCGCCCGCAGGTGGGCCAGCCCTTGCGCCCAGGACTGGATCAGAGTGGTTTCGTGGTAGGCGATGCCATGTTCTGCGCAGAACTGGCGGATCAGTGGTTGGGCGTGGCGCAGGTTGGGTCGGGGCATGCTGGGGAACAAGTGATGTTCGATCTGGTAGTTGAGCCCGCCGAGGACCGCGTCGAGGAGTCGGCCACCGCGCACATTGCGGGAGGTGAGGACCTGTCGGCGTAGGTAGTCGAGGTCGTCGGCCTCGGTGAGGATGGGCATTCCCTTGTGGTTGGGCGCGAAGGAACTGCCCAGGTAGAGACCGAACAGGGCCTGGTTGACCAGGATGAACACGATCGCCTGCGGAACGCTCAGAACCACGAACACGGCCCCGAGGTACGCGGCGAAGTGCAGGACGAGCAGGCCGGCCTCCACCGGTCGGTGCCGGAGCCCAGGACGGCTGATGATCGCCCGGACGCTGGCACCGTGCAGGTGCACACCCTCCCCCATCAGCAGAGGGAAGAACAGTGCCGCCTGGTGCCGGACGAAGAGGGCCCGCAGGCCACGCTGCGTCGCGGCCTGGCCCGGGGTGAACGACAGCGGAGCCACCATGAGATCAGGGTCGCGGCCCTCAGTGTTCGGATGGGCGTGGTGGCGGTTGTGCTTGTCGACCCACCACCCGTAACTGATCCCGGTCAGCAGGTTCGCACAGATGAGGCCGAGCACCTCGTTGGCCCGACGGGACCGGAAGATCTGTCGGTGCCCGGCGTCGTGACCGACGAAGGCGAGTTGCCCAAGGAACATCGCCACGGCGGCTGCGACAGCCGTCTGCCACCACGACGGTCCGAGCCGGACGAACACCACTCCCAGGACCCCGAGACAACCCAGCACAAACGCGATCCGCGTCGCGTAGCGCCAGGGCTGGCGGTCGAGGAGACCCGCGCTCCGGACCAGGCGGGACAGCTCGGCGTACGCACTGCCACGGTCACTGCGGGCGCCAAGATCCGCGTTACTCACTCTCGCCCTCCTGTAGGACGGCCAGTACAGGTCAGGGGTCTGCCAACAGCCGCGAGGGGGCAGGCACGCGACCCCTTCGCCATGCGACGGACATCGAGGTTCCCAGTCTTCCTCACCGCCGCCTCTCGCAGAAGGAAACGGCAACCACGGCGTAAGTACCGGTCGCTCTCATGCAAGTCCGCCGATTAGATGCCTGACCTCCGCCAGCCAGTCCGACAATAGGACTACATGGTCAGGCCGGATACAAGGGGTTGTCATGGTGCGAAAGAGGAAGTCGATCACACGGCAAACGCTCATCCTTGCCTTCGCGGCTGGAGCGGTGTCCGGAGCGGCGAGCATGCTCACGCTTCGAAGTCGCCGCCAGGATGGTGACTTCCCGGCAGCTGACGTCGCGGGCCAGTTCGACAACAGCTCCGCATCGATGACCGGCGTGCGTATCGACGCCCCACCGCACCGGCCCCAAAGCGTGCCGACGGCGCAGCGCCAGTGACCCCCGCGCAGCGCCTCGGACCACTCCCTGTTCGACAGAGATGAGAACACTGATGTCAGAACGATCCAGCGCCGACCCCGGCACCGCGTCCGCAGACGCGCCGGTCGCCGAGCTGGTGCAGCGTGCCACCGATCAGATCACCCGGCTCGTGCGCGACGAGCTCAAGATGGCACGCGCGGAAATGACTGCCAAGGGTAAACGCGCGGGCGTCGGCGCCGGGCTGCTCGGCGGCGGCGCGATGCTCGGAATCTTCGCCGGGGCGACCGCCGTCACCACGCTCGTGCTGACGCTGGCCGCGATCATGCCCGACGCCGTGGCCGCCCTGATCGTCACGGTGGTCCTCGCCATCGCCGCCGCGATCGCGGCCCAACGCGGCAGGAAACAGGTCAGCGCGGCAATGCCGGTCACACCCACAGCAACCAAAGACAGCGTGCGAGCCGACGCCGAGACGATACGTGGCGCAGCGAGTCGGAGACAGCCATGAGCACGCCACTCGAGGGCAGCAACCTGGACCAGACCCGACACGATATCCAGCAGACACGCGCCGAACTCGGCGAAACCATCGCCGCACTAACTGCCAAGACCGACGTCAAGACCCGCGCGCGCACCAAGACGACCTCCGCCGCCGGCAGTCTCCAACAGCGGATCACCCAGGCCGGTCAGTCGGCGAAGACCAGAGCGACACAGCTTGCCCACACACTGAGCCAGAAGGCATCCCAGCGCGCTACCTCGGCGAAGCAGGATTCACAGCACATCGTCGGCACGATACGTGGCTCGCTGACAGCCGGCGCGCAGACCACCGGTAAGGCCGAGTCCACCCTGACCACCTCCGCTCGCGCCGCCGCCACCACCAAGATCGGCAGTTTGGTACACGCGAAATCCGTGCCAGTCGTCGCCGCCACCACGACTGCGGCAGCCCTCGTGGTCGTTGCCTACCGACGCCGCTGGTTCCGGTAAACAGCCCAGCGAACTTCCGCAACCCCACTCTGCCCGGCTCGGCTTCTACCGTTGGCGACGCCAACGGCACCCACGTGCCCGCGCGCTTCTCTGAGGGCGTGCACTGCTCGTGACCCGGCGCTCGGCCGCCGGATGATCATCGAGCGGGCGTGGGTGCGGGTGATCTCCGCAGCCCGCCAGGCCCTTCTCATCCCGGGCGCGAACGCGACCGCACCGAACGGGTTCACTTACGTCGCGGCATCGCCGACCGGCGCGGTCGAGTTCGTCGACCACGACCATCGGCGCGACGACGCGGGTTGGTTCGAAACCGCGATAGATCCACGCGTGGACGTCGAGGTCATTGATCGAGCAACGCCGAGCGGGATTTTCTCGCTGTTGCGGTACCGATCCACCTGCCCGTTACCGAGTTCGCCTGCCCATCACCGAGTCGCCAAATGAACTGGACGCGGGAGGCGACGTCGCTGCGGGGCAGGGTGCCTGCCGAGCTCGTAGCCGTGTTGGGTGTAGGCAGCGACCATGGCGTCAGGGGTACGTACGGCTTCGGCAAAGTCCTGGTGTCGTTCGTTGTCGGTGGTGTCGATCTGCGGCCAGGGCGGGCCGATGAACACAGGCTCGTGGTAGCGGAACAGCTGCGCTGCGGCTGTCACGTACGCGGGAACGGGCGTGCCGAGTAGAAGGTACTGGCCATCCCTCGGTCGAACAAGACGGGTCCAGGCTGTTGGCTGGTTGGCGGTAGGTGCGCGTTCGCACTCGACGGTTGGCGTCCAGCGGACCAGGTGGCGGCGTACCTGCGGGCGCTGCCCCACGAGGCCAACTCGGGCGACGTCTACGCCCACGTGCCACGAACTAGGTAAATCTTGCCGATGTCCAACGGTTGCCGACTTGGCACGATCGCTTGTGCCGGGTGTGGATCCATCGGCTCACTCATGCCCGGCGTTCCGATCGTCCGTGACCGCAGAAGGGCTTCACGATGCAGAGAACTACGCTCACCACCGGGGCCGGCATTGACGTGTCGGCCCCGGTGGTGAGCCGTCACAGCGTCACGGTGACCGCGTCGGCGGACACCGTGTGGCGGATCCTCACGGACATCGACGCATGGACGACCTGGCTGCCGGAAATCCCGTACGCACGCGTGGAGACACCCGGTCCGCTCGCGCCGGGCTCCGTGTTTCGCTGGTCCGCCGCGGGCATGGAGATCGAGTCGACGATCGTTCAGGTACGGCAGCGGGAACGCCTCGTGTGGCGAGGGTACGGTGACGGACCGAACGGCGTCCTCGGCGTCCACGTCTGGGCGCTCACTTCGGCCAGCGACGGGGTGGAGGTGTCGACTGAGGAGTCCTTCGCCGGCCCGCCCGTCGATGCCGACCCTGCCCCGTTCCAGGAGGGCCTCGACGCCACCCTCGCCATGTGGCTCGAACGACTCAAGCGCACCGCTGAGGCGGTGGCCGCCGCATGAAGAACCGTATGGTTGCCGTCGCGATGGCAGTGGTGGTGTCCGGCCTCGTGGGCACCACAGGCGCACCGGCTCGGGCCGAAGCCAGGCGCGATGGCGGCTCCGACCGCGCGACGGTGCGATGTGCGGGAAAGACGGTCGACACCGCGGCGAAGATTCGCTACCGGACGGAGACGACGATCGAGGCACCGCTACGGACCGTCTGGAAGATTCAGACCGACGTGGAACGCTGGCCGTCGTGGCAGAAGCCGGTCCTGTCCAGCAAGCGGCTCGATCGTGGCCCGCTGCGTTCTGGTTCATCGTTCCGGTGGACGACGGCGGTACCCGAGACCGCGTTGAACCCCGCCACCACCCTGGTCGTCACGTCCACCGTCCGGCAGCTACAGCACCAGGAGTGCCTTCGGTGGGAAGGTCCGGCGATCGGTGCGGGGTTGCGTATCGACCAGGGGGTGCACGTGTGGACGTTCGCCGAGATCAACGGTCGAGTTCTGGTGCGTACCGAGGAGACGTGGCGCGGTGAGCAGGTGGAACGGGACGTCGGATTCTCCACCGAGGCTCTCGGCGGGGGTCTGGAGACGTGGCTGACCGAGCTGAAGACGCTGGCCGAACGGGAGTGCGACCGGGATCGGCGCTGACGTGACTCAACGGCCCCGCCGGTCCCGTGCCGGCGGGGCCCTCTCGTCGCTCGGTCGGCCCGCTCCGTCAGCGGAGAAGTTCGCGCAGCTGCCGGCGTGAGGTGATGCTCAATTTGCGGTAGAGGTTGCGCAGGTGGGCGTCGATCGTTCGCGGGCTGACGAACAGCAGCGCGGCGACCTCCTTGGTGCCCGCGCCGGCGGCGACCTTGCGGGCGACGAGTAGTTCCCGTGCGGTCAGCCCGGCGAGCGGATCGGCGTCGTCGACCAGAGTCGGCTCGCCGATGGCATCCAGTTCGCGGGCGGCGCGGGCGGCGAACCCACGCGCGCCGATGGTGGAGAGCAGTTCGTGCGCGGCGCGCAGTTCCACCCGCGCCTCGCTACGGCGACCGACCCGTCGCAGCCACTGCCCGTAGAGCAGGCGGGCACGCGCGTAGTGCACCCGCAGCCTGCTTCTGGCGAACCGGCTGATCGCCTCGCGGTAAAGGTCCTGTGCGCCGAGCCCCGGGTCGAGCAGCGCGCACGCCAACAGATGCGCGCCCGTCGTCCACGCGTTCGGGTTTACCCGTGCGACATCCCCGATCCATTCGGCCGACTCCTTGGCCTCCTCGGGACGTCCGACGGACGCGGCGGCTTCGACCAACTCGTGGTGGAAGGCGGTGACAACATACGCGCCGCGCCGGTGCTGGTCCCGTACCAGCAACAACGCGTCGAGCGCCGCCTCGTGGTCGCGGCTGCCATTGCACAGCACGCCGTTCGCGTAGTGCAGCGCGGTGGGGTTGACCTCCACCCAGCCGTGCAGCTTCTCCTGGATCTCGCGGAACCGGTCGGTGTCTCCGCTCCACGCGGCGAGCATAAGGTCGGACCCGACGAGGTTGGACGTCCCTGCGGCCTCGTCGACCGCACGCGCCTCGACGATGCAGACCTGCGCGTCGGCGAAGCGGCCAACGATCGTCCGGGCGACTGCTTGGAAACGCAGCGCATGGGGAAGGATCGCGTAAGCGCCCTGCGCCCGGGCGAGCTCCACCTGACGGTCGGTGATCTCCTCCATGGCGTCGCTGTCCCCGTTGTCGACGCTCAACACGCAGGCGCGTTCCATCCACCACGGATCCGCGTCGGGGGCCCGCCCGTGCTCCCGGAAGGCGTCGACCGCACGGCGCATCATGGGCATCGCCTCGTCCACCGGGCGGAGGTTCTGCTCGACCAACGCCTGCAACAGCAGGTCGACCGGACGCGGCAGCCGCCGCTGGGGTACCCGTTCCCGGACGTGCAGGGCGAGCCGCCGCAACCTCCCGGGCTCGTCGACGCTGAACATGAGCGACGCGAAGGCTTCCAGGTAGGTCTCCCGGACCTCATCAGGCCCCACACCGTCGGCCGCGTCGATGAGGGCGACCGTCGCCGGGATACTGCGCGTCACGTAATAGTCGATCGTCGCACGCAGCAGTCGCGCGGCGCAGCGGTCGGCCGGCTCCGGCTGGAGACGCTCTGCCTCGTCCACGAGTTCCCGGGCGGCAGAGGGCGCCCCCGAACTCAACCGTGCCCGGGCCGCGGCCAAGAGACGGCGTGCCTGCAGCGACCGGCCCGGTGTCAGTCGTGCCGCGCGTTCGAGGAGCGCGGCCACGGCCGCGAATCCGCCGCGGCGCTGTGCCCGGCCGGCGGAACGCTCCAGCTCTGCCGCTGTTTCCTCGTCCGGGCCGATGACCGCGTTCGCCCGGTGCCAGGCGCGACGGTCGGGATCGACCTCGTCCGTGCCGGCGGCGAGCGCCGCGTGTGCCTGCCGGCGCGCGTCGGCGCCGGCCGAGCGGTAGACCGCGGAACGCGCCAACGGATGCCCGAAGTGCACCCGCGGCCCGGTCACCAACAGACCGCTGTCCTCGGCCGCAGCCAGATCCGCAGCGTCCAGGCCCTGGATCGCCATGGCGCGCCGCAGCAGTACGAGGTCGCCGGTGGGCTCCGCGGCGGCCAGCGCAAGAACGGAGCGCGTGGATGCCGACAGCCGCAGGAACCGACCCACGAACCGGTGCTCCACTGTGCCGTCCCCGGCGTTTTCGGGTAGACCGAACGGTCCGGTGTCGCGGGCGAACTCCACCAGGGCCAGCGGGTTGCCGGCCGCTTCGGCGAGGATCCGTTGCACGATCGCTGCGTCGTGGCCCATCGGTGTCCGATACCGCAGCAGGGTCAGGGCCTGCGAGTCGGTGAGCCCGCTGAGGGTGAGGGTGGGTAGGCGACCGAATTCCCACACCGAGGCGGCGTCACGGGCGGCGAAGACCATGGCGACCCGCTCGGCTGCCACGCGTGCCGCGACGAACGCCAGCACCTGCCGCGATCCGGCGTCGATCCACTGCACGTCGTCGACAGCGCAGAAAACCGGCCGGCGCCGGCCTACGGCGCTCAGCAGGCCCAGGATGGCCAGGCCGACCAGCATCGGGGTCGGGGAGGCCCCGGCGTGCAGCCCGAACACCGTGTCGAGCGCGCTGCGCTGCGGGGCGGGCAGCCCGGTGCGGTGGTCGAGCACGGGCGCGCACAACTGGTGCAGGGCCGAGTAGGGCAGTTCGCTCTCGAACTCGATACCGCCGGCGCGCAGCACCTGCCATCCGTCCAGCCGTGCGACGGCCTCACCGATGAGCGTCGACTTGCCGATCCCCGCGTCACCCACGACGAGCATCGCCCCACCACGGCCTTGCGCCGCGGGTGCCGTCACCGAGGCGATATCGCCCAACTCCGTCTCTCGAGCGACGAACGCCCCTGGCCTGGTGTCGAGCCGATGGTGGGTAATGGTGCCCACTCCCCCTTAGTACTCCAGCAGGAGATCCGTTCTGACCTGCTGTGGCGGTGTGGTTTTGTCCGTGGGCATGGAACAGCCACCGCTGAGTCTCGTGGTTGTGTGGACCCAAGATACGGCGGTGGCTGCCGCCTACAGAGTAGACGCCCAGCGATGGTTGGGGCTGTTCGACGAGCTGATGGACGTGGTCGCGTCACGCTTCGGCAGGCCTGAGCCCCGCCGGCGGGTGCGGGACTTTATGGCCGGGCTGCTGGCACCGCTGCCGACCAAGAACTGTTGGACGATCGCGGAACACGCCGGTGACGACGGGCCGGCAGGAATGCAGGACCTGATCGGTCGGGCCAGGTGGGACGACACGCAGGTCCGCGCCGACGTGCGGGACTTCGTGGCGGTCAAACTCGGGCATCCGGACGGTGTGCTGCTGATCGACGAGACCGGTGACCTGAAGAAGGGCGTGCACACCGTCGGCGTGCAACGGCAGTATTCCGGTACCGCCGGGAAGATCGAGAACTGCCAGCTCGCGGTCCACCTGTCCTATGCCTCACCAGCCGGGCACACCCTGCTCGACGTCGCTCTCTACCTGCCGAAAGCGTGGACCGACGATCCCGCGCGACGGACGGAGGCCGGGGTGCCCGACACCGT
>NZ_JBEXIJ010000040.1:0-53342 GCF_040608495.1 Micromonospora sp. NPDC005174
TGCTCCGCCGCCTCGCCCGAGGCGAACCCGCCACCCGCCAACAACGCCTCACCTTCGACACACCCGACTGACAGCAATGTGAAACGCCCTCTTAGTGTCCTTCAGCATGCGCCCAATATCGATGCCGACTGTTGCGTCGTCACCCGCGAGTTCGAGTAGCGACTGCGCACGGCCGCGGTCAACGAGTGCCGCTTCACGGGTAGCGAAACCGAAACGTCGCAGCTGCCACCGCTTGCCATCGGGCTGCTTTGGTAGCTCGATTCGGTAGGCCCACGTGCCGTGGGTGGCGCTCCACGCCCCACAGGCGCGGCGCAGCCTCGGACATGCGGTGCCGATCTTGTTCTTGTTCCCATCACGGCATGAGCAACTCTTGAACGGCGATCCCCGTGACACGTGTTACTCCCGGTAGGCGCGCCTACGCCTTGCGATCGGGTCCGCAGGCGGTGGTCTGTCGCTGACTTGAGTTGGACAGGTTTGGTCAAGGTCTAGGACCCGTCGCCTTGCTTGCGAAGGGGGCAGCGACTGCAGCGGGGACGTAGAGGTCGCGCCCTCTTTCGTCGCGCATCGTCTCAACCGCTTGCTTTCGGCGGCAAAACCACCCAAATAATCCCGAATGCCCGATCCAGCCACGCTGACATAGTAAAACACGCATGAGTAGGAGAAGCTGAGACAGCTCGACTGCTCGAAGGAGTGACTAAACGATGTCCCGGTCACCCCGGGGATGTCCGGTGAGCTTGTTGCCGCCTTTGGGCGGCGCTCGCCACGGATGTTGGTGCGGCAGCAGCGGGTGACCGGGTCAGCCGGGCCTAGTACTCCAGCAGGAGATTCGTTTCATAGCTCGGTGAGGGCTTGTCGGGCGTAGTGGCTGGCCACGGCTTGTCCTTGGTACCGTCGCCGAAAAACGCTCTACTGCTGGTTGGGCCCGTCTTGTCCATCAGGAGACGGGTAGTAGCGACCTGCCGTTGCCGCTCGGGTACGCCATTCCGTAGCCAGGACGGCGAAGATGAGTTGATCGACCCACTCTCCGCGGAATAGATAACTTTCAACATGGCGTGCCTCCTGGCGCATGCCGAGTCGGGTCATGAGGCGGACGGACGCTTCATTTTTGCCATGGCACCGAGCGTAAATTCGGTGCAGGGCGAACTCATTAAAGCCCCAGTCCATGAGCGCCGTAGCGGCTTCCGTGGCCAGCCCCCGACCCCCATGGTCGGGGTGAAAGACGTAACCGATTTCGGCAGCTCGATCCAGCGCACTACGCCAAACCAACTCGACGGTCCCGACAACACCGGCATCGGTCGCCGCGGCCAAGGTCAGGCAGTCGCCTACGGCGCGCAGCGCGTCCTCGCCCGCCATGGCGAGCACCGACTCCCGGGACTGCTCGCGGGTACGCGGCACCCCGCCGGTGCTGTACGTCCAGCGGACGACATCGGGCCGGCACTGCCAGGCATATACGTCGTCGAGGTCATCCAAAGTAATGGAGCGCAAGGTGAGGCGTGGCGTCCGAATGGGGAGGGTCGGCTGGAACATCAAGCGATCTTAGTACTCCAGCAGAGATCCGTTTAAGGTTCCGTGAGGGCTTGTCGGGTGTAGTGGCTGGTCCTGGCCTGTTTCTGATGCCGGCGTCGGTAGATGGACCAGGTGATGACGTCGGCGATGCGTCGGGGTGGGTCGATGACCAGGGCGTGGAAGAGTCGGCGTAGTTCGTTGACGGTTATCGCAATCAAGCTGTCCGGGTTTTCGGTGCTGGCTGCCGTCGCGGCGGCGAGGAAAGCGTGAGCGGCGATGGCCAGGGAGGTCCAGCGGTGCCAGGCTTTCCAGCGGCGGTGTTGGTGCTGGTCGAGTCCGAGGCCGCTTTTGGTGGCCTGGAACGATTCTTCGATGCTCCAACGCCGGCCGGCGACGGCGACCAGGTGGTGCAGGGCGACGGGTTGCGGACTCCAGCAGCGGTAGAACGCCAGCTCGCCGGTGCTGCGGTTGCGGCGGATCAGCATCCAGTGATGGCCGCCGTGCGGGTCCGCGGCCAGGGGCAGGCTGATGAACGCCCAGTCGTAGTAACGGAAACCGTTCGCGCCGGTGCCGGCGGACAGTCGTTGCCACGCTCGTTTCGGCAGGCCGGAGGCGATCAGGTCGGCCCGCTGAACGCCGAGGCCGGTCGGTGCCCGGTGGGAGCAGGCCACCGCGAGGACATAGCCGAGCCCAGGCCGCGAAGTGCGGCCGCCAGCTGTGGGTCGCCGCCGTAGGCCTCATCGCCGGCGACCCACCGACACGGCAGCCCACCGGCCACCGCAGTTTCGATCAGCCGGCGTGCAAGCTGTGGCTTCGTGGCGAAGGCGACGGGGTCGGGCACGCCCGCCTTAGCACGTCGTGCCGGGTCTTCGGACCAAGATTTCGACAGGTAGAGCGCAACGTCCAGCAACGTATGCCCGAGCGGTGAGGCATACGACGACAGATGGACCGCGAGCTGACAGTTCTCGACCTTCCCGGCGGTGCCGGAATACTGCCGTTGCACCCCGACGGTGTGCACGCCCTTCTTCAGGTCGCCGGTCTCATCGACCACGAGGATCCCGTCCGGGTGTCCGAGTCGGGCCGTGACGAACTCCCGCGCGTCAGCACGCACGGCAGCGTCGTCCCAACTGGCCCGGCCGATCAGATCCTGCATTCCGCCCGGACCGTCGTCGCCGGCGTGTTCCGCGATGGTCCAGCAATTCTTGACCGGCAGCGGTGCGAGCAGCCCGGCCACGAAATCACGGACCCGCCGCCGCGGCTCGGGCCGGGTGAAGCGCGCCTCGATCGTGTCCATCAGCTCGCCGAACAGCTCAGACCATCGCTGAGCATCTACTCTGTAGGCGGCAGCCACCGCCGCATCTTCTGCAGTCCACACAACCGCTGAGACTCGACGGTGGCTGCCTGCTGCCCACGCACAAAACCACACCGACACCGCAGCTCGGAAAAGATCTCCCGCTGGAGTACTAGTACTGCAATATCAACGGCAACGCCTGGCAGTTCCGCCACGCCATCGCTCAGGATCAACTCACCGCGTTCGTGCAGCCAAACATGCTCCGTCGGAGCGCGACGCCCGGGACAGCTACGCCGCCCGGCAACTGGCACCTTTGCTGCGGGAACGGAGCGACCTCAACGGCGCGATGGCGGTGCTGCGCCGACTTGCCACGCCGGGTACAGGTCCGCCGCCGACCAACTGGCGGAATCGCTGCGAGAGCAGATCCGCTAGAACGACGCCCGGGCTGGTCGAAGAGTAACGGTATCCGGACCTGCCGCAGGCGCAGCGCCCCGTCAGGGTCCGCTCGTGCCGATGAGCGGGGGTCGCCAACGGGCGTTCACCGCCCCCCGGGCTTGATAGGCCCGGCGGTGCGATCCGGTGGCCGTCATGCTGATCATTCATTTCATGCGTAGCACCCCCTCACTCCTTACCTTCATCGGCTCGTCCGAGTGATCCAGGCATGGGCCCGCGCGACTTAGCCACGCCGAGCTTGACCAGGCGCCCTCCTCCGCGCTGATGTCGTAGACACCAAGAGAGAGGTCAACCGGGTTTACGAGCTTCGCCGCAGGTGCCAGGCGAAGAACAAGACTTACTGAACCGGGCACCGTAGTTTGACCAGAACGGACGTCAACTGTCCGGGTGTATAGCAAGAAGGCGGGCTTAACGGAACACGGAGCGACTGTCGCGCATCAGACAGAGATGCATGACGACCTATGCGCATAGCATGCAGCTACATTCAGTCAGGCCGGGAGGCGGTACGTGTTGGGCGCAGGAACCGTCGCTAAGCAGTTTGCGGAAGACCCAGGATCGGTCTTTTTTAACGTGATTCGGACCGCGCCCGAGCCGATCAACGCGCAAGCGATCAAGGCCAAGGTAATTGAGGCGGGCGTCACGAGGGCAGACGCCGATTACCGCTGGAGGCTTTTCCAACGCGGCGTCAAGTGGCATCCACAGATAATAGCCGTGAACAAGAAGTATGGATGGTCGGCCGAACGGCAGTCTGCCCGGAGCTCACTCGACGTGCTGGCCGGGTATTTGCTCAAGAATTTGCCGCCTTGGGTCGCCCAACATCTCGTGCAGAACGTGGCTGCTGCGCTCGACGCCAACGGGACGACCGCTGCTGGATGGGACCACGAGTTCGAGGAGGCCAGGTTGGTTGCCGATCTTGCCGTGGCAGTCGAGGTTCTGCAGTCTCGCGGCGAAACGATCACAGAAGTCGTGAAGCTCCTCACCGATGAGACACGGCGCAAGCGGCTGTGGCCGCTCGGCCGGCCCGGCGAGAGTCTCCCATTTGACCCGGACTCCCATGAGGCTGAGTCGGGTGCACCGGACGCCGGAGCCGTCGTTCGGGTAGTGCGCTCCGGCTATATTTGGCGCGGAAGGGGTGAGCCTATCGTGGCCGCCAAAGCGCTCGTGGCGCTTTAGGTCGGGCATGGCCAGGAGACGCAACGCCAAGAAGCTGGTCAGTGCCCGAGAGCAATCGATCGATGCGTTGTTCAGCACAGAGTCGTTCGCTCTCGACTACTACCAGCGCGAATACGTCTGGGACGAACCGCAGGTCTCGCGGCTGATGAACGACCTCTCCCGAAAGTTTCTCGATCAGTGGAGTGACGAGCACTCACTGGCCGACGTGAAATCGTACGATCCGTACTTCCTCGGCCCGTACATTATCTGCACCGCGGGCGGGCGGACCTCGCTGGTCGACGGCCAGCAGCGCATCATCACGCTCCTACTACTGTTGATCTATCTGCACCGGCAGGCAGCGGCGACTCCGAAGGCAAGCAGCAGGGCCGGCAAACTCTTGACCTTGATCATGTCCGAGCGGTTCGGCAGGCGGACATTCCGTGTGGACGTCGACGAGTACGGTGCCTGCTTTAACGCTCTGCTAAACGACCGTGGATTCGACCGCGCAACCGCGCGGCCTCCTATCCGCCGCATCTGGCAGGCGTACCAGTACATCGACATCCACTACCCATCACAGTTGCACGGCGATGTCTTGGTCATGTTCATCGACTGGCTGCTCTACCGGGTCTCTCTGGTCGTGATGGACGCAGGCGACCGCGACCGGGCAGAGGAGATGTTCCAGTCGATCAACGACTGCGGCGTCCGGCTCTCGCCGATGGACCACCTCAAGCGTTTCCTGCTCAGTGACGCCGAAGCGGATCCACGTGAGCAAGAAGGCGCATGGATCACGATGGTGTCAGCTCTGGAAGACGTTGAGAAGGGCGCCGCGTTCGCCTACCTTCGGACCGTCTTCCGGGCGAGATTTCCTGAGACCGTGCACAAGCCGGGGCCGAGCCTGAACGACGCAACACACGAGTGGGTGCGGGCGCACGAGGCTGAGATCTGGCCCAACCGCAAGAACGGCGACCGGGTCCGCCTTGTCACCGAAGTGCTGTACCCCTTCCACACCACATACGCCACGCTGCTGCAAGCACGATCCCGGATCAACCCGCATTTGCGGGCCGTGCGATACAACACATTCAACGGCATCGCCGAGCAGTTCGACCTCACCCTCGCTGCCCTGCGGTCCGGTGACTCGGAGACAGAGCGGGTACAGAAAGCCGGCTTGGTGGCCAATTTTCTCGATCTTTTCTACGTGACGCAGACGCTTGGCGACGAACCGGTCGAGCAGCGACACATCGATGAGCTCGTCTCCGCGGTCATGCCTGCCGTACGACTGTCCGAGTCGGTTGGGGAGCTTAGCCGCGCCCTCGGGGAACACGCCGCAGACTGGCCAGTCCGGCTGCAACTCATCCCGGACCTGCGCTACGACACCAAACGCAGATTTGTGCACTACGTGTTGACTCGCCTGACCGCATGGGTCGAAATGGGCGCGACCAATGGCGAGGCAGATCCCACCGACCGCTTCCTCCTGCGCCGAGACCGTGACCGCGACTTCGAGATCGAACACCTTTTCACCAGCACGGCGTCGAAGTATGCGCACAAGGCACCCGACGCCCGCTACTACGGCTTCCTGCGGAATCGGATTGGGGCGCTCCTGCTCTTGGACGGCCCCGACAACGGTAGCTACGGCGGGATGCTTTTGGAGAAAAAGCTCGCGTCGTACCGGAAGGACACTCTGCTGGCCGGGATGCTCAACCCGGACTTCTTTCAACGAGGCAACGTCCGGCTCCGGAAGTTCCTCACCGGCGAAGGCCTGTACGGCATGATCGCTACCTATGACGCAAGCACCGCGCTGGAGCCGTTTATCGAGGCGCGCGGTCGCTTCTACTGCGAGATCGCCAAGAAGATATGGAGCCTCGACGCGCTCGGACTGGCCTCGCTGCCAACGCCCGGCCCCCTCGCGCCCGGGAAGCGCACTCGCTACGGTGTCCGGTTCCAGGACTTGGTTGAGGCAGGCTTGGTAAGCGTGGGAGATCGGCTCGTCGGCCGCAGACGTGGCGAATTGTACTACGCCCGAGTCCGCCCAGACGGAAGCATCGAGACCGCTTCCGGAGTGGCAAGCGCGCCTACCAAAGCGATGGAAGACGCGGTCGGCGTAGCAAGCAACGGCTGGGCCTTCTGGGAGGTCGAAGGGACCAAGGAGCGGCTAGACACCATCCGGCAGCGCTACCTCGAACAGGTAGCCCGTTAGAGCCTTCGGATACTACGCGGCACCTCCTCGCCACTTGGCCTACCTCGCTCCAGGCAACCTGGTCGTCGGTACTGGCTGCCGGGAGCGCGCCGGCCCGTCGGACTTCGAGATCAAGCATCCTTTGGTGGGGTTGTGGGCGGATCGCCGGAGCTCCATCCCCAAGCCCTTAGGCGCCAATCACCGCCATTCTCCTTAGTCCTCCTGAAGTCGCGCACCGACGCTGCCACTGTGCTACTTCACAAGCGCCCGCATGATGGCATCCTTGTCGATCTCGCCGAGCGCGGCGAAAGTCGCGATGACGAAGCGGGTGGCGAGTTCGCGCGACGAGCCTCTGGCGTGAGCGTCACGCAGGAGGGTGGCGGCGATGGGCAGGGGATCTGGCACCGGGATTGCATCGGGGTGATTGGTGTCGATGAGTGCTTGGCGAGTTGCAGCAACCAGGTGGACAACTGGTTCACCTTCTGCGGCGGTGATCTCGATCGTGGTGGCGAGCAGGCAGGCAGCAACGCTGGCCGCCGGGGCTGGTCTTCCAAGGAAGGTGTTGGCGCCGCACACGGCCAAGTAGAGCCAGTTAGGGGTTGTGGCCGGCGCATGGGTTCGGACATGCATGGTGAGGATCTGGTAGAACCCCAGAGTGCGACTCACGTCTGCCCATGTGGCCGGTCGGGCGAGTGCGGCGCCGACGGCGGCGGGGTGCCAGTTGTCGGCGGTGGCGAGCTCGAGCAGGCGTCGTTCATCCAGCGGCATGTGACCAACGCGGCCCGTGATCAGTCGCTTGATGCAGTCTTCGTACTCGTCTTCGGTCATCGCATCGGTGGTGAGCAACTGATGTAGAACCGCCACGGTGGAGGCAGCCTGAACGCCCGTGCTGCGGGCGAGGAGGCGCAGGGCTGGGTCGTCGCTCCAGAGAACAGCATGCTCCGCGCGTGCGAGGTCGAGTGGCGATACCCAGACACCGAGCGCGCCGGGCAAGGGCTCGTCGAAGGTACGCCCTGTGAGCGGGGTGCTGCGGCGGGTGAGCGCTTCGATCGCGGCCTGGAGCCGTTCGGCGTCTTGGGCCAGCCGGTCCGCTTCGGTTTGCGTGGTCTCATCGAACAGCAGGCGGTCGGGGCGTTCCTCATACCGCATCGAGCCGGTGGTCCGCAGCGCCAGGGAGTCTTTGGCGGCGAGAGAGTCGAGCATGACGTCGTCGGTGGTTAGAACCCGGGCGAATCGACTCATCGCGGCGCGACGGACGTCGTCGGGGAGCGTGAGTAGTACCATGGCCGCCGGCGTATCGATCACGATGTCCTGGTCTTCGGCCGCTTGTGCGGCGTTGAGGCAGGCGCTGAACTCGCCGCGCTGCGGTACGTGGGCCGGCAGGACGCCGTCGCCGCGGCGTAGACATATCTCGGCGTAGCTGCGTCGGGCCGCGACAGCGAGCATTGCGAGCGGGACTTGGCCATGAGCGAGGCTATGCGCGAGGCGGCGCCACATCAGCTGCTGGTCGCTGGTGCGTCGCATCAGGGCGATCATGTCGGTTCGCAGCTGGTCGGGATCGGCACTCTGCATTCGCCGCAGATACTGGCTGTTGGGCCAGCGTTGGAAGAACTGTTCCGACTCCGCGGCGAGCTGAACGCGGAGTCGATCAGGCAAGTTCGCGAGTTCCGGCCACGGCACGATCAGGTTCATCAGCACGAACGCGACGAATTGTTCGTCGTCGCCGAAGCGGCGTAGCAGACGCAGAAATCCCGTGACGGTCTCTACCGGCTGACCCCGTCGCCGGTGCAGCTGGATCCAAGCTCGGGCGTCGGCGGTGTTGGACGGGTCGAGCGGTTGGGGTGCCTCGTGCAGGGCCCGCCACGCTTCGGTGACGTCGCCACGGTTCATGTGGCTTCGGACCAGCGCCCAGCGGGACCTAGTGTCTTCGGGCTCGACTTGCACCACGGTGCGTAGCAGGTCGCAAAGGCGGTCCAACCGTCCGCTGTCGTTGGCGAGCTGCGCCGCCAGCCGCAGCGCGTCAGCCCTACCGCTCCAGTCCGGTTCGGCTGCGGCGAGCAACGCGTCGAGTTCCTGTTCAGCCTCAGTAGTGCGCCCGTCGCGGGCGAGGACCTCCGCTGCGGCGTGGCGCAGCGATCGGTCACCAAAGTGGTCAGCGGCGTCGCGGAGGGTCTGAACCTGATCATCGATCAGGCCGGCCGCCTGGTAGGCCTGCGCGAGGCTGAGCGCGGCAGTGACTGACGATCGCCGACGATCACGCAGCTGCACGATCGCCGAACCCGGCCGACCGGCGCCCAGTTCCGCCATGGCGCGCAGTTCGACGGCCTCGTCTGGGTGGCGCTCAGCGAAGGCCGGGTACCGGGTCAGCCCGTCGACGCCGATTTGCGCCAGGCCCAGCAGCGCTTGGCCGAGTTGCTCGTCGCTGTCGCCTGCCAGTTCGGCAGCCCGCCACCAGTGCGGCTGTGGGTCCTGCCCGTCTGCCTGCGCGAGGTAAGCATCAATCCGCGCTCGCCCAGGCCCGTCGGGGACATGTTCGGCGCGTTGCCGGGCCAGGTCGAGCTGACCGAATGGGATTGCCGCGCTGGCGACGCACTGGCACACCTCCACTGAGGCAGCCTCGTAGGCGTTCGCCTCACGGCCAGGGGCGCCGAGCTCGAGGACACGGCGCAGATCCATGAGCAGCGTGCTCGCGTGGCAGGCCACCGCGACCGCCTCCGCGCTGTCGCCGCGATAGGTGCGTCGATCATCTCGGGCCCGGATCGCCAAGGAACGGGCTTCGCGCAGGTCGGCGTCCCAGTTCGGCGACTCGCCTCGGCGAGCGCGGGTGATTAGCAACTGCGCACGCGCGATAGCCAAGCCCGCCGCCCACTGGTCGCGCAACGCCTCGGCGAGCACATGCAGGCTGTGGTCGATGGCGTGACGGTCCAACACCTCCGACGCGTCGGCCGGCGCGGCGAGCCGGAGTCGAAGCACCGTGCGAAGGGTTCGCTCGTTCGGCTCCTGGGGTGCCCATGCCTCGACCAGGCGCGCTGCAGTGTCCCGGTCACCACCGAGCAGCGCCATGACCGCGCTGGCGAACGGCTCGCTATCCGCCGACGATGTCGTCAGGCCCGCGAGCGCGGCCTGCCGGCCGTCGTCGCTGCCGTTGTCGTCATAGATCAGCGCAGCGCGGGCTAGCCAATAGGCACGACGCGGAGGGCCCTGGCTCGCCGCAGCCGTGAACAGGTCCGCCGCCAGGATGCGGGCACCGTAGGAGGCGGCCAGTTCACCGGCGGCGAGTTGAACCTGCCAGGATGCCGCGCTGAGCCATTCTGGTCGATTTGTTTGCCATTCCCGCAGCACCTGGGCAGGGCGGGCTTCGATGGTCGTCACCGCGCTCACCAGGCGCCATGCCGACGTCGGGTCGTCACGCCAGGCCGCGAGTAGCCGAGGGCCGTTCAGCGCCGGCAATTGCCGCAGACGCTCATACATCTGCTCGTCCTGCATTGCGGTCGCAACGGGGGCCGGCGGCAGCGGACCGATCGTGACTACGGTGCCGACATCGCGGAGCACCATGTCGTAGGTCACGGTTGCTGCGGTCTGGGCGTACTCCGCGGACAGCTCCCGCAGCCGCCGCCAGACTGCAGCGGCCCGAGATGAATCACCTACCAGCGAAACCAGCCGGCTGACCACACCGGTGCGGTCGGCTTGGTCATCGCCTTCCAGCCGTAGTTCGATGATCCGCAAGGCCTTCAGCAGCCGCCACGTCAGCGCATCGCCTGTCGTGCTGTCCGGCAGCGGTATGCCGCCCTGCGCGGCTGCCGCCATCACGGCGTCATCGAGAGCCTTCAGGCGCGTACGGATCTTGGTGTTGGTCGCTCGTGGCGCAAACACGGCCCTGCGGAATGCGGGGTCGTCCGGCTGCTTGCGCGCGAGCGATGCCAACTGTGCCACTTCGGCGGAGCCCGTGTGCGGGGCGGCGACTGCGAGCCCAAGCCGTTCTTGGTCGGCGTCGAGCCCAGCGCGCCGGTCGTTCACCATCCGAAGGTAATCCAGCAGGAGAGACACAAAAGGGACGTTGCCAGCCCCGATGATCGGCGCTCGACGGACACCGACGTACATGGTCCGTGACATCGATGGACAGTCGCCGAGCACCACGAGATCATCGACGGGGCACGTGGCCCCCTGCTGGAACCGAACCTCACGAACCGTGAACTCGTCGCCAAGACCAACAATGGGATGCCGCTGCAACAGCGCGGCGAGCAAGACTGCCCCGTATGCGTGCTCCAGAGTGGTCCCGCCACCGCCCGTGGAGTAGGGGCTGGCGTGCCCACGGTCTATCGGCTCCACTAGGTCGCGCCGCTCCTTCCGCCATCAAGCGCCGTTCAGCAGAGACTGAGCGACCATCATGGCGCACCGGTACGACGTCGTCCCTCGCAGACGCGCTCTTTGCTGACTCCTGGAGAGCCGGGCTCGTCCCCGCCCGGCCTGGGCGGCCACCGCGCATCGATGACCTCGTCGACGTCACGCTCAGTGGTCCAGTCGTACCGGCTGGCCCGCAGGCCGGGAGCGACCCGGCCGTCCTGCGCATTGAGGTCGACCAGGGCGGCCTGCAGTTCCTCCTGTACGCCTCCAGCATAGCCGCGTGGCGCAGGCGGTGTTGGGACCGTCACCCTGGCCGCGATGAGGATCTGGCTGGCGTTCGAACTCACCCGCAGACGCACCCTGCAGCTGTTCTACGCGAGAGACCAGTCGGCGTCTCCGTCTTTGACGCTGGCGTCGCTGTAGGTGGTGGAGTTGGGCGAGGGCCACGTGCCGCCCGGGAAAGACCGGCTGTCTACTGCCTCGCCGTGCAGGTTGACCATGCTGGTTGCTTGGGCGGCGAGGAAGGCCGACAGGGTGAGGATTCCGGTAGCGACGATTGCCGTGTTGACGCCTGCCTCTTCCAAGACGATGCCGGCATCTACCCAGGAGAAGACGGCGGACCCGAACGCGGCTATCGCCGCGATCGCGGCGGCGATGAGCTTCGCCAGAACAACTGCCAGGGTGGTGTAGAAGGCTGCGCCGGCTGCCGCGCAGGCGAGGAGATGACCGGACGTGCTCGCAACGATCGCCGTGATCCTGGACGCGGCGTCGGCGTGGCTGGTCACGCTGCTGACGTAGGCGTCTCGCGCCTGCGTAGCCCTCGCTCGACTGTAGGGCCGTGACAGGATGCCTCCTGTGCGTTCCGTGCGTTCTGCGCCTCTGCTGCTAAGTGGCGCCGCTGCTTGCTCCTTGGTACATGCCGTTGGAATCCTGACTGGCAATCCGGTGTGGCGTTACGCCGAGGTGTCGAGCTTCGGTCTGCTCCTCGCCTTCGCTGTGGTCGCGGGATTGCCCACCCCCCGATGGGCTGTGCCCGCCGCCCTCACGCCGCTGCTTGTCGACTCGGTGCGAAGGATCCCGATGGACGCCAACGCTGCCGGCTGGCAGGCGCTCGAGCGTGGTCGTGGCGTTGACGCCCTGTCCGGGTTTAACGCGGGTCTCAGCCTCTGCGCCTCTTCATTGGTGGCAGTGACAGTGCTCCTTCTGGTGGTATGGCGCCCCGGCGTCTCACGGGGGCGGGCCACGGCAGCGGCGGCATTATTGGCGGCGTCGTTGCTCGGGTATGTGGTCGTCCGGGCGGTCGATATCTGGCTCGCGGTCCGTGTTGAACGGGTGCAGCATTTGACCGGCACCGGCCCGGACGAGACTCTGGTCGCCGTGGGCCTGGGTACTTTTCCGCCACTAGCGCTAGGGTTCATCGCGCTGGCGCTGGCCGCAGCGTTGGCTGGGCGCGGTAGGAGACTTGCCTCCTCAGGTGCGGTGTTGCTTGCCCTGATCACCGTGCCGCTCGTGGAAGCGAGCATTGAGGCAGTGCCTTTGCCCTTTGACGCAGGCCATCGCACCGCGTTGCTCGCCTGGCACGTCGCCGCGCCCAGGCTTTCGACGCCACACCTCATCTCAGCGATGACGACGGCGGCGCAGATGGCAGCGTACGCGCTGATCATCGTGGGTCTGACTAGCCGGTACCATCGGGCGCACGCCGCGTCGCCAGAGGAAGCCGTCGAATAGTGTCGTTGAGACAGAGGCTGGCACTCTGCTCGTTGGCTATCGGTTCGCGGCCCCCAGCCCTCGTTGCCGGACAAGGAGCATCGCGCTCGTCCGGTCGCGGCGGCCGCTGACCATGAGCGTGGACTCGGCACATCAGCGATGCGAGCGGGACGTCTCTACCGTCTCGTAACATCGCTAACCCATCCAGCTCGGCGTACGGCATGTGGCGTGGATGTAGGTGTCAACCCGAGCGAGCCGGTCCTGTTCTGTCACGGCATCCCGTACCACGATCAGCGTCGGTGGCCGCAGGTTGACCGTCTCGGACGAATAGGCCGGTCGAGTCATGTGGCCCGTGTCAGCACGTCACACGGTATGTCCCATTCGGGCTATGTCCAGCTAGGTCCGACACGGATCCGTGTCGGAAGTGTCTGTATTGGCGATTTATGTCCGTCGTCAAGCATGGACAGTTGTGAATCGCATCACCTTACAAGGCATTGATCAACGTCGTCGGTCGTGCGATAGTTCCTTTCTCACTGCGCGTGACGCATCCATCACTAAAAGTGTCGCGATGGGTGGCGATTCGCTTACACCGTATCGGGGGAGGATTACACTAGGTGTTAAGAATGTCTTATGTCGCACAGCTGCGACGAGGATTGGCGCACGCTTCGATCGTTGCCATCGTGGTTGCAGGAACCCTGATTTGTCTCGCTACTCCAGCCTCAGCGGCGGTTTCAAAGACTTTCGCTATCGGCATGTTCGGAGCTAACGAACAGCGAGTACTGTCGGCTACAGGCACGACCGATGGATCACCCGTAGGGGTTGCTGCGTACATCGCGGATGGGTCCCCTAACGCCAATACGCAACGGTGGAAATTCGAGTTTAGCAGCACACAGCCGTACACCCCACCGCGCCACCTCTACCGAATCATTCATGTACAAACCGGCCTCTGCCTGGGCAGAACCGGAACCGGAGGGCCGCAGGTCCAACTCAGGTCCTGCACGGCAGCTAATCTCTCCTGGTACACCCAACCGCCAGCGTATGGCGGGGGGTTCTGGCTTCGCAATAATGCAAATACTAACTGCCTTGACGGACTCTACTCGACCAGCGGCGCCTCCCTGAACAACTGTTGGAACCTGCCCACCGGTGGAAGGCCGGGAGAGCATTGGGTCTTGCGAACTGGGCCGTTCGAGTGCGCAACGGAGGGGACCGTTCTCTGCGTCCGCCCTCAACAACCGGTGTATGGCCTTATGGACACGTGGCAGCAGCATTCTATTACCTACACTGGAACCACCTACAGCAACATGCTGAATTCTGTTAAATGGGGAACGCTAGATTCGCAAGGGGCCAACAGTCGCTCGGAGGGCTTTGAATTCGGCTGGGAATCGAGATATTCCGCAGACCCGAGAGAAGAGAACGCATTTTGGGTCGAGTATGATGGAACATCATACGATTATCATGGCTTGTCGGATGTTCCCGGGGGTTCTGGTTCGGACGGGCGACTCCACACTTACATGGTAGTGCCAGGCGAAAACTCCCAGCTTGCTCTCTACTTCGACTTCAATCCAATCGCAAGCACAACAAAGGCCGAAAGCGCTCGAATTGGCGAGAGCAGCGGAGGTCTTTCTGCGGAGACGCTTGAAGCGGCCACGTTTGCGGGACCATATCAACACCGTATCCAGTTGCTCGACGGAAATTACACTTGGCGTCGCCCGTGGGTTGCCGAAGTCTCGACACGCGAGTTGTATCCCTGTGACGCGCCACGCAACGCTCCAGCCACAGGGGGACCCAACACACCACCTCGATGTCTCACGGCTTCGACCGTCGCAAAAGCAGGGACGAACCCTCCGTCGGTCGACTATTTCGAGGTCAGCAAGCCGTCCTCGGCCACCCTGCAGGCTCGTGCTTCCGCCGTACCCGTCACGGGCGCGAGCGAGTTCTACAACGGCGTCGACCAGCGAGCGTTAGCAGAATGCATGAACGCAGATGCGAGCCGGTGCGTAACCGATGTGCCAGGTCTGGCCGAGTGCATCGGGGCACACAAAGCATGCAACATGAATGTTCAGCGTTCACGCCCGGAGCGTGGGACCAAGCCGAGGGGCGTGAGTGAGCGGCAGGCATTGGATTTGGCTCGTAAAGCGTTGACCCTTTCTAGCCGCTCATCTGAAACTGCCAAAGTTCGCACGATTTCTGCTCAAAAACCTGCGAGCGCGATGGCAGGTTCCTCTCAAACGCTGCCTCAGCGAGACGTCATCGTCGTTGAAGGGCGGGAGAAGGTTCGAAGCCTGCTTGGTCGCCAAACCGAGGGATACGACGGTTATCGGCTCGCCTTTGATCCCGTAAATGGCTCCCTGCTCCACGCATGTCTGGGCGCATGCCCCGCTCTGCAATGACCTGCCGTAACGCCTGAGCATCTGTAAAGGACAAGCATGAGTCAACGCAACAAGGCTCCCTCGTCGGTTTCAGCAGTGCGACGCATGCTCCGGTGGACGTCAGCTGGTCTGGTGGCGACTCTCACGCTCGCGGCATTTGCGCCTTCCGCGACTGCGTCGGCCGCCGGGCCACCTGCCCAATCGTCCGCGTTGAATGGTGGCGGTCCGATAGGAACCCTCGCGGCGCTGGACCTCAAGCAGGAGTGTGCCACGCGAGCTGAGGCGCTAACCCCGACCGGCTGGTCGCTAAGCCGCTTCGAACAGTGCCATCGCCGCGACAACTACCGGATCAACCTACGCGAGACCAACGGTGAGTACATCGGCTTCGTCGAGGTTGATATATGGATTCTCGGTTTCGCGTACGACGGCAGCCGACGAGTTGACTACCTGGCAAGTCTGGAAGACATAAAAATGGCAAGCCAACTAGATGAGAGCGTCATGGAGTTGGAAGTGTCTCTGCGAGGCTGCGAACGCGCAGACCTCGTCTGCCCAGGGCCAACACGTCGAACAGACCTCATTCGCCAGTGGTACGAACGGCCCACCGCGGACGCGATGGTAGTAACCTCCCCCGACGGCGCCGGAGCAGACCCGTTTTACACTGTCGCCTTCACACCGACATTTGAGTTCAGCGTCCGCTACAAAGACGGCAGAACCATTCCCTGGACAGAGGACCTCGCACAGCACTTGGTGCGCTTCGATAGCGCTGGTCCGGCGCTAGGCGGCAAGTACAAGGGCACGGTGTTCCCGGATCACACCCCCACGTTCTCGCTGAGCCTGACAGGACCAGCCCGGCAAGAAGCCCTGCACATCCACGATGCGCTGTACAACCCCAGCAGGACGTTCCCCAGCTTCATCGGCAAGTCCCCACCCGGTTCCTCCCCACCACTGCACCGCCTCATGGACAAGACCAACCAGGACTCGAACCACAACGCAGCTGTAAAAGTTTGCAGGGACGTGTGGGGGCCGACGTACACCACCGGCGGACTTGAATGCGACGAGTACCCGTTCAAGACCACCTACGAGGGCGCTGCCAACACCACACCCTTACAAGTCTGCGGCTTCACCGCCGGCGAGCCATGGGGCTGGCACGGGTCAGCCCGGCCCATTGCCGCTCTCGACAACGGCATCGGGGGTAACGAGCTGAAAGTCTTCTACGGGGCGCAGCGGCTACTCGACTGCGACCCCTTCCACGTCACGACGGTCCCGTAACAGGCGCTACGCTCGTCAGGTCGGCCGCGCCGGCCTGACGAGCGTACGCGCGGGAGAAACGATGACCAGCCGAATCTCTCACTACGAACTATTGTTCCGACCCGACTACCGATTCTTCATCGTGCGCGACGAGGAGTGCGACGCCGCGGAGGGCGGTCAAGAGGCACTCGCCCGGTCGTACGAGCGCGGTGCTGCGGCGACGGAGTACGAGGTATACGTGACCGCCGCTCAAGACCTTCTCAAGGTACGAGCCGCCCTAGAGGTCTGGGATGAGCCGTCCGGCGCGGAAATCGGCTTCGACGACGTCTCGGCCTTCGTGCTGACATGCCCCAGCGGCACGCTACAGATGGCCGACGGCAGCGGCACCTCGATCGGAGGCATCAACCTCCCGAGCGGACCCGGCCTATACACCACGCAGGTGCAGATCCGTGGCCGGGCTGAGGCCCTCGCGGCGCTGCGGCGTCTGGACGAACCCATGACGGCGTCACCGACTTCGGCATGGACGGCCCTGTTCGCGCCCTACGACGGGATCGAGGAGTACCTGATCCGCGTCTGGTTCTCGGCGCCTTTGCCTGACGATGATGACGACGAGGCCCGTCCGCACGGGTCTTGATCGACGGAACCGCCTGAGGCGGCTGGTCCTTGGCCAGGGTTCGGCTCCGGATAGGTGGTCGAGCCGCGCAGCCCGATTTCGAACACAGCGCCAGTGGCGCAATCACCAAACTCCCAGCAGAGGTGACCACACGATGTGCAATGGAAGATGACGTCCGTAGCGGCTTCGGCCGCGCGGCCAGCCGGCCATAGGCAGGTCAGCAGCGTTCTGCCGATAAATGATCGGTGAGGGCTTGGTGCTCGCGCAGCAGCGATCGTGTCGGGCGACCTGACGGCTGTCGCAGAGCACCTGCACCCGATCGGCGACAACGACGATGTCGAGGGGTCGTCCCATCGCCACCGGATGCACCGAGTAGTCGTTAGGTCGAAACGGACCGATGCCGGCCGGTGCCCTCGCGATCGAGGGCGCCGGCCGGCTCTCGGCAGTACCGCCGTTCGTCCTGACAGGTTTCAGGACGGAAGCTTGCCGACCTCGGTAGTCGTGCCTTGTCTCATGACTGCTGAGCTGGTGGTGCCGAGAAACGCGAACGAGGCTGGGTGGAATACCAGCGCTTCAGTACCGCCAGCGGAGATGCCAACTCCCTGTCGACCTGCGCCGTCCTGCACGTTAGCTACTGCAACGACGCCTGGAAGTTGGGCCAGAGCCTTGAAGATCGCGCTCCGCTGATCAGGTCGCAGATACGTCCCTGTCATGAGAAGCGATCTTGCCCTTTCGAACGCCAGGGCGTCCTGACCCGCGATCGGTCCAGCGCTTGGTGGCGAGGAATCCTGTCGACCCGGACGATCGTCCTTCAGCCATGCCAGCACTGCAGCGGGCTCGGTGGGAAAGCTTGCTGGTAGAACACCGCGTGCGCAGCGCGAGAACTCGGAAGCGCGTATGTCCGAATCCTGGGCCTCGCGGCAGCCAGCGAGCACAACCCAAGGATCCCACGCTGCGTTGCCGCCCTCTGGACGCTGTCGTTGCTTGCCGTCCTTCGTCGGCTCCACCGAAAGCCAGACTTGTGTCACTACCGGTGCTTGCCTGATGGTCTTGATGGAGCCGTCAGGCTGCTGAACTTGCTCCGGGTAGCTGCTGATCGTCTCGGTGAAGATGTACCCCGCGCCTTGAGGCCGTGAGGCGGTCGACTCTTGGCTTACGGCGGCAGCGTTGTCGAGGACTGTGGCGGCTCGGGGTGTGGCCGCCTGGCCGCCGGGTGTGTTCGGGCTTGGCCTCAAGGTCGCTGCCCCTGCAATAGCGCCCGCCACGGTGAGCGCCAGCACCCCGGCTTGCCACGTTTTGAGTGGCCGTTTCCGAGACGAGTCACGGAAGGCTGACGCGGGCGGACCGGCGAGAGGCTCATCACCTCGAGGGGCTAGGTCATCGCCCAACTGTTTGATGAGATCTAAGTCCTTCACACCAACTCCAAGGTGATGTCGTCAGGCAGATGTCTGCGGATCTTCTGTCGCGCCCGGTGGAGCCGTGATCGGACCGTGCCGAGCGGTATCTCGAGCGCTCGGGCTGCCTCTTCGTAAGTCAGGTCAGCCCAGGCGACCATGAGCAGCACGTCCCGCTCCCGACGGGAAAGCTTCGCCAACGCCTCCACGAGCGGCTTCCGCCAGGTGTGAGCCGAGGTTGCATCAGCGACTCGATCGGCAAGGTCCTCGTCACCTCGATCCTCAAAAGAACGCGAGAGGGCCCGGTACCTGGCCTGCTCAACCCGGTGATGACGAGCGATCTCTCTGATCGCAATGGCGAAGAACCATGGCCGAGCATCACTGTGGCTGAGGTCGTACGTCCGCCTGGCGCGGAAGGCCTTCATGAAGGTTTCAGCGACGACATCCTCCGCGGCCTCCCGTCCTAGACGGCGGTACGCGTACCCGTGCAACACCCTGGCGTGCCGTTCGTACAGCACGCCAAACCGGCCAGGCTGCGCTAGCGACTCCTCGATGACCTCGGCGTCGGTGCTCTCGCCCGCGCGCGAGGGGCCTTGAGCGCCGTCCTCCGTGTCGATCACTGCCTCAACCCCGCCTCCCTGGATCGTCTCGTTGGACGTCCCATCTATGCACGGGAGGGACCAAGGGTTCGCTCGCTGGACGCCATCGACGGCAGTGTTACCGATTCGTTATAAATACAGACGGTCACCAAACTTTCACGGAAGGCTCTCTGACCTGCTTGTTCATGCTGCCGCTCGGAGTACTCCCCGCGACAAAGTAAGCGCAGAAGCGTCGATGTGATTTGACGATGCGGTTGGGGTCCAAATTGTGGCCCAGCTTGCTGTTAGCCTGAGGACCGCCACTTGGGCAACAAAACATTTGTTGCTTAGCGGGCGACTCATTTTCGCATGGCTTCACGACGATTCTCGCTGCAAGCCAAAGCTCACACGGGGGAAGGAATTGATGGCAACTTCGAAGAGGTTAGTTCGTCTCCTGCTGGCCGCAGCCACTGCCGTAACCGCAGTGGCCGCAACTGGAGGACCTGCACAGGCCGGCCAGGCCTCGGCAATGTCGGCAGATGCGACGGTGTCGGTGGCTCTTCAGTCGCTGATGGAGTTGTACCCGGGATCCCAGGTGGTCAGCGAAGACACCCTTCGGATCGCTCCTGGCGTCGAGATCAGCATGCCGGCCGACCAGCCGCGGGACAAACGTGTCCTCTCCAAGGAGGCTGTCAAGGCAGCCCTCGCGTCTCCCAATCCTGTCCGGCCCGCCGCATCACTTCCAGCTTCGGCTCCGACTGCGGCTAAGGCTCCGGCTCGATCAAGCAAGCCGGCTGATCGCACGTTCGCAGCCGCCGGCGGTTCGGTCTACACGTGCGAATACAAGTACCTCTGCATGTGGGCGGACGCGGGTTACATCGCGGGATACAGAATTAGGTTCTACGACTGCGCGTTCATGGATCTCGGGGCGATTAACTTCCCGACGGGCGGCAAGTGGAACGACAAGGTGTCGGCTTACGTCAACAACCAGACGGACGGGGCCAACACCTACTTCTACAATTGGAACGGCGTGAGTAGTTGGATCTATCTCTTCGGCAGTACTGCACTCGACTGGCATAGCAACCTTGCCGCCGACACGCCTTACAACGACAAAATTGACGGGGTGCACGTCTGCGACACCTGATCGCGCACTCGGATGAGCGCGGCGGTCTCGCCGCATTCATCTGATCAGAGACGATCCCTCTCTGCCACCCCACACTCCACAGTGCGGGGTGGCAGAGGGCGGTTCGGGAGTGAGCCCTCCCGGTACCTTTGACAAGTCGTGCAGCAGCCCGGTATGTGCGGCGCTGGATCTCAAGGCGGGCAGCGATTCGGTGGTCCGGAGTCCGAACGGCATACTCCGGCCCGTTACCCTGCACGACCCCGTCGCCGCCGACCGCTTCCGCCGCGAACAACCCACCCCTCGCCGCGCACCTCGCCGACCGTGTCGACGACGTGTTCGACGACGCCGACACCATCGTGGTCGCCACCGAATGGACGCACTACCGCGACCTCGACTGGGCCAAATTCGCCCCCACCATGCGCTCACCACTCGTCCTCGACGGACGCCACTGCCTCGACGCCGACAGGCTCACCGAATTCGGCTACCGATACCTCACCATGAACTCCCCAGCTCTCCCTCCGCGCAGGCAGCCGTAGCTGCTCACGATCCACAAAACACATGAACCGGCTTCTCGCCGGGCAGGCCACCGTTTCCAACGGCAGCCTCACCGTTGTCGCGCTGGCTTTCGAGGCCGGCGTCTCTCGGATGGCCCTGGTGAAACGCCACTGCGACCTGCGCGCCGAGTTCTACGCCCGGGTCCGCGCCGAAGCCCACCAAATCCCGGAGGCCGAGCAACGACTGCGGGAGACCGCCGCCACACTGAAGATAACCGTCGCGAACCAAACCGCTGAGCTGGCCGAACTACGAGCCCTGGCCACCAACCTGACGCTCGCCAACGCGGTGCTGCGCAACATGCCCGGATCAGCGTCAACACGCGGACCCGCGGTCGACACCGCAAGGCCGAACTGCGCCGCCGACAGCAACGACCAGGACGACATCCCCGACAACCTGGTCTCCTTCAGGCGACGGCTGGCGAGGTAAAACCCTCGAGATCGGCATGCATCCACCCGGTGGCGTCAATAACCGGCGACACCGGGCTATCCGAAGCCCCGTTCGTAAAAACCTATTCGCCACCGTAGTAGTACGCGAGATCCTCGGTCAGGCCGAATTCCGCTGCCAACCGCCGCTCACGGGCCGCCTGCAGGTCGGCCGGTGCCACCTGCTCCATGTCGAGTTCCAGCGTGTACAGCGGGAAGATCCAGTGCTCGCATACGAACCGCGCCGCCTCGACGTTCTCGTCGTCATTCAGGCGCAAGCCAGCATCGACCAAACGCTGGATGACAGCGACGTTGAGGGGCCGCAGTGCGCTCCAGTGCATGCTGTCGTCCACCTCGATCCCGTCCCAGACGGCCTGAGTTGCTTGGAACCCGTTCTCGGTGAGCAACCCGAGCCGGTGCATCGCGCCGACCAATCGGATGGCCACCGAGGGGATCGGCGCATGCTGGAACGGCTCGTCGATCATCGCGGCGCGGCTCGCCGGTCCGGTCCAGGAACCGTTGCCATCCTCGTCCCTGATGTAGTCGACGTAGAGACGCTCTTCGCGGCGGGTGATGACCTCGTTGCTGAAGATCCAATCCACATCCATTGGCCCGTCGAGGTAGAACTCGGCCCGTAACCCGTTGACGTAGCGGCGCACCTCCGCGAGGTCCGCCGGCGCTCCGCCGTAAGCCTGAACGTACAGACCGCGGGCGAGGTGCTGGTAGAACCGGCGCCGCAGCAACTGTTCGACGCGCTGCCGGTTTTGGTGCCCCCATCCGGCCCGAGCAACGTCCAGCAGGATGAGGACCTTCGCCGCCTCCTCGTCGGCAAAACACCGCAAGACTGCGGCGCTCTGGTGCCGACGAGCAGCCGCCAGCGGAGCCGCATCCGCCTCCAGCGTGGCGACACTCGCGGCCAGGTGCGCAACGCCCTCGGCGATCACACCGAAACGCTGCCGCGCCGGCAGGTGGAGAATTTTGTCAAGCTGACGAGCGTGCACCCGCCAAGGGTCTGGCGTTTCCCGCGGCCGGGCAACCGATATCCGCCAGCCGAGGCGGCGGCGCCGCTGCACGGGATTGGCGTCGCGGCGAGACGACGGTTGAACGCGACTTTCAGAACGGCGGCTCGTCGCCGGTCGTCCAGGGGGTCGGGGGTGGGATGGCACCAGCCGGCAGCGGCAGGTTCGTCACCACATACAGGTTGAGGATGTCGTCGCGGTCGATGAACATGATCTGGCTTCGCTTCGCGTCGTCGAGGGCGTTACCGAGCCAGTTCCGGGCGGCTTTGGTAATCTCGCCCCCCGCGACGATGAACGCGTGGTCCACGAGAACCCGCTTGTTCGTCTCCGGGTCGAATATCTGGTGGGCCAGCATCATGAGCGCTTGATGGTGGATCTCGCCGATGCCGGCATGCCCGGCCTTCGTCACGCCCGAGGCGTCGATCTTTCCCTTCTTCGCCTGTAGGCCGAAGTACAGGTAGTGCTGGGTCGGCAGGGTGTACCGCATCCAGATGTCCTTGCCGTACTCGAGCGCCTTGTCCTTGTGCCCTGCTGCGGTTACCCGGTGGAAGCCGAGCTGACGGAACAGCGGAAGCAGCACCTCCTCGATCAGATCGTCCTCGCTGCAGGTGTTCAAGTACGCCGCGAGTTCCTGCCGCCTCCTGATCTCCATGACCGTAAACGGCCGGTGCGGATTCGCCCGGAACACGCTGACGGTGCTCGAACCGAGGTGCCGCAGGTAGCAGTGCCGGTCCTCGGCGTAGAACGCCTCGAACCCCTCCCGGGTGAGAACGTCGTTAAGCTGACGAAGAGCATTCTCACGCTCCGCCCCCTCGTTCATCGCCTCGCTCGGACTCATCAGATGGTCGATGACGCGGCAGAAGATCTCCGGAGGCCGGCCTGGCCCATCGTGCGGCTCAGCCAACATCGCTTCCAAGACGTCAGCCACCCAGCGATGCCGAGTAGACCCGTCGTGTACCCAGTCGGTGTCGAGCTCTTGGAAAAACTCGGTGATATACGAGCTCGAGCGGTACGGGAAGTACCTCGGCTCCTCACCGTGCTTCGGGTCATCCGAACCGAGATTTCCACAAATCAGATCGCCAAGTGCCTCCAGGTTCCGGCGCCTGAACCTCACGTACGGACCTCCCGCCACCGTCGGACTACTCGACAGTCTGCCGCGCCTCGCCAGGAGTCGTCGGTCGGGCGCCGTCCTCCAAGCCGTTGTGGTCGAACGTGCGCAGGCCGGCAGCGGAGGCGAGGATCCGGGTGCCGTGATCGTGCGCGAGTTGCCGGGCGCCGGGCGCCGGGCGCGGTGGGGGCGGGGTCGGTGCGCGCCGGACAGGAGGTCGGCGTCCAGGCGGGTGTCGGCCGCGTACCCGATCCGCAGCCCGTGTTTGGCGGCCCGCGGCGTAGGCCTTCGGGCCGTGCGGCGCCGCACGGCCCGAAGGCCACCTGGTCCGGTACAGAGTCAGCGTGTCCTAATCGCATTGCAGGGAGTCCTGAACTGCCCCCGTGATTTGCGGCTCACTTGAAAGACGGCATGATTGTTGCGTGGCTGAACCCATCGCTGAGGCTGAGGCGTACATCCAGTTCCGGCTGGGTGAGCTCGCATCGAGGAACGAGCATCATCGTTTCGAGGAGATCGCCACCCGGATTGCCCGCAAGCGCATCAGCTCGAACATCCTGATCGCGACGGGCCCGGTCACTTCGGGTGGTGACCAGCAGCGGGACGCTGAGACCTACACCACCCGGATCCCGGACGAGTTGCCGCACTCTGCGGGCTTCTCGGCGTCTGCTTCGACCGCGCCCGTGGTGGTGGCGTGCACCGTGCAGCGGGAGAAGCTGAAGAGCAAGATACTTGATGACTTGGCCGGCATCTGCGACGAGGATGCGGACTCTGTCTCTCATGTCGCGTTCTTCAGCGTGCATGCGATTTCGGAGGGCGTCACGCATGACCTGAAGAAGACGGCTCGTGAGACGTACGGGGTAACGCTCGATGTCTTCTGTGGTGCTGACATCGCGACCTTTTTGGCCGAGCCGGACCTGGTGTGGGTGGCCCGGCACTATCTAGACCTGCCGTCGTCGTTGGTGCCACCGCCGGAGGGCGAGTCTGCGCCGGGGTGGTACGCCGACTTGTTAGAAAGGCTGCGCCAGAACCATGGCCCGGCGGCTCTGACCCCTGCGACTCAGGGCGAGGTGACGCAGGGTCTGCGATTCGCGACGTGGGACAAGGGCGCGAACGCAGATCTGCCCGAGTGGCTGGACTTTATGGGCGCGTTCTTGGCTGATTCGGAGGATGGTGAGGACTCCGAGCTGGTGTTCCGGGCGTGCTATGAGATGGCCGTCGCACGGTTCAGGGGCATGGGGGTGGCGGCCGGTGTTGAAGATCTAGTCCGCCGGGCCCTTGCGTTCGCGTGCCGAAGCAGCCATCCGAATGTTGTCGAGGACGCCGTGACCTTGGTCTCCTACTGGGGGGTTATGTGGTCGAGCGGCGTTGGGCGGGCCGAGGTCACCGAGATTTCGGACGCCGTGGAGCAGTTGCGTGTGCACGTAGGAGGCTTGATCGCGGGAACGGATCCCTCGACTCATCCGATACGTGCTGCGTCGTTGACCGGGACACTTGTGTTCCTTCACCTAGTGCCCAATTGGCGAAAGGCGGAGCAAGAGCGCGGCCGACCGCAGCGGGTGGCGGTGGCCGCGAACGTCGGGGTGAAGCTGGACGAGTTCGAGGTAGATACCTCGGCGCTGGTCGAGGATGACTTGGTAGACGCCGATTCGGCGATGAAGAACCTGGAAACGCTGGTTGGCTTGTTGCCGCGTGCGCGTGCGTACTCAGTGACTCAACTGGCGAGGGTGTTCACCATGTTTGCGCCGCTCGTGTCCGAGCATCCGTCCTATGTCAAGGTCCGCGACGGTCTTGATGCGGCTACGGCCGAAGCCCAGGGTCAGGCAGCGACGGCTGAGCGATGCCGAGATCGCACGGCGGCGTTCATGAAGGCCGGGAAGCCGCTGGAAGCTCTGCTCGAGCTGCATAACGCGAAGGCGAATTGGTTCACCGGCGACACGCTGTACGGCGCGGTGTTCGCGATGCGGTTCATCGGCAAACTGTTCGCTGAACTGAATCTGATGTACGCGGCGAAGATGTACGCGTGCAGCGCTGCAGCCCTGGCATCCGCGCACGGTGATGCGGACGTAAAGCCTCAACTTCCGAAGGCTCTGTTGGAGGCGGCACAGCACTCCCAACATGCGGGTTGCTGGGCTGACGCCGCAGGACTGACCGAGATCGCGCTGATGGCCCGCGCCCAGTACCTGACCGACCCGTTCGACTTCGAGAAGCATCCGGACCTGGAACGCCACAGGACGAACGAAGCCTTGGAACTGTCTGCGGTCCGGAAGTTTTGGCCCACGCTTGAGACCCTCATCGCCGAAGCACACTATCGCACCGAGTGGTTTGACCTATTGACATCAATGATTTCCGGATCGGGTGCCGAGTACGAGATGTCCGAGGCTGAATTCCAGCAGGCCGCTGCAGAGCAGCTCGCCGGGCCCGTGTTCGGTGATGCCGGTCCCACCCGCATCGTCGACTTCGAGGCGCTCGGTGTGCGATGGATCTTCAGCTACGGCAATGACCGGACCACCGTCCTAGCATCGGAAGGACTCGTGGCGGCATTCCAGATCCTACTTGCCGACATCGCGCTTCACCACCCGGTCCTCATTAAGAGCACGGTCCGCGTGAGCGTGGATGTAAGGACTGACGCGGGCCATGAGGTCGACAAAGTTGATATCGACGACGCCGAACCAGAGCTTCGTGCCGACATTGTCCTGTCCGCAGACTTCACCGACAGCGACGTGCGCGAACGGTCATTGGTCGCGACATGCTTTCAGCTCCTGCACGCTGTCCACGCCCGGCCGGCAGCCGACCTTCAGGCGCTGATGGAGCCGATGATCAAGGCCGGTCTCATGCACAAGCTCTTCATCGGGCGGCCATACGAGGAGGTGGCCGGACTGCTAGACGACCAGCACTATGCAAGGTGTGCTGCTGCGACTCGACCAGCGTCCTCGGCCGGGTTCAGTCCGAGAGCACCAGCTCCGCTGGCCGCGTCCACGCGTGCCGGCTCCGGCTACGACCGCGGCGCGGCGATTCAGGCCATCCGCGAGCGGTACGAGGTTGCAAACCAAGCCTTGCTGTACACGTTGCCCCGACTGCTTGCAGACGAGACCTGCCGCGCGAGGATCGTTCGTTTGCGAGAGGCCGGATGGCTCGACTGGCAAATCTTGGTTGTCCTCGTCAATGTCGCCTGGAACTGGCGGATCTTGAAGGCTGGCATCAGGCCAGGCTTCGGCGACCCAGCAGCGGCGATGCGGCTGGCGAGAGAGCCAGAAACCAAGGCGTCGCCAGAAATTCCGCTTGAGATCTTCTCTGACGTCGCTCTCGCCACCCACACCTTGATGCAGACCACCACGGTGGCGCAACGTTGGGGCCTTCGGGGTCGGCAGGAGCGGCCTACTGAGGAAGCGATGAGAGATCTGCTCGTACGTCGGTACCGCTACGGGATGGACGACATCCCGCACCGCGATCTACTCGACTGTGTGGACGAGGGCGGGCGACTCCGTCGCTTCCTTGAGGCGGACACCGTCAGGGAGTAGATCGTAAGCCGAGATGCTCTTGCCGCGGCATGTCGCGCCCGCTGAGACAGCTCAGGACGCAGAACTCATAAACACATGTACTTGACGGGAAACGCCGCCGTGATCCTGGGCGACGGGACCATCCTCGCCGACGCCGCTTTGTGAGCGCCAGTAGGCCTGCGATTGCAAGAATCGCCGGCCCACTGCCCGAGCCGCGGGCGCCCGAGTAACAGCGACCGCGGCCCCACCGCCTCGGTGGGGTCCCACGCGGCATGGAGTTCGTCTGAGGCGTGGTGTCGAGGTTCATCACCACGGTGTTGCCACCGGCGCGGGCCATGAATTGGCCACATGATCGCCCCGACGTGAGTGGGGCCCCGTCCATTGTCCTGACGGTCGGGCGATGCTCTTCCGCAACTGGATCCGGCACGCCGGTCACTACTCCAGCCGCTACCGCGACCCTGTCCAGCCAGGCGAATACAGCGACGACGCCCAGCTGCTACTCGCGACCGCCCGCGCGTGTCTTGCCGGCGACCGCTGGTGGCAGCGGCTCACCGAGGCCGAACTCCCGACCTGGCTGCTCTACCAGCGCGGCGGTGGCGGAGCAGTACTTCGCGCCGCCGCCGCATGGTCCTCCGGCCGCCCACCCTGGGACGCTGGAAAGTCGGCCCGGGCCCAAGACTCACTTGCCCGATACCGCAACGCCGGCGCCAACGGCATCGCCATGCGCATCGCCCCCCACGTGCTGTGGGCCGATACCCCTCGCGCCCTCATCCAGGGTGTCGTGCGCGACGGCATCACCACTCATGCACCCCCGAGCCCTGGTCGGCGCGCTCGTCTACGCCTTCGCCCTACGACACGCCGCCCAGACACAAGCCACCCACGGGTTCGGAGACAGCATTGAAGCCGCCGCCGGCGGCCTCATCGACGCCGACCAGATCCTCCCGGAACTGCCTGCAGGCTGGGCCACCAGCAGCGAGCTCGATCAGTTCGCCGAAGCTTGGCGCGACACCAACAAAGAAGCACAGCAACTGCTGGAGATCATCGCGGACTCGCTACACCAAGGCGCCATGAGCCACGGACCGCGTCCGCTGACGCAGAGATCACCGCCTGCACGAACGTCTTGATCATCGCCTGCAACACGTCCGGCGACGCGTCCTCGATTTGCTCGCGCAGCGGCCAACAGAAATCGCATTCTCTGGTGCGGCCATCGCGTTCTCTCGTCCTTCTCCGACTTGGTCGCCTTGAAGGACGACACGATGGCGTCTCTCATCTACGCAACACCCATCACGGGCAAGCCGTACACCACTTCCCTGGACGCAACCATTCTGGGTTCATCGCTGCTTGAAGTATTTAAAAAGATGCCGCTCCCGCGTCTGCAGCACTGCAGCCATGGCGCCCAGGATGGCTCCTACTGCACCCAGCATAAACGTTTGAAGCCCCAACATCGTTAGGAAATGGCTTACATCTAGCATTTTGCCCAGCTGGAAGCAGGCGAGCCAAGCTGCAGTCACACAAAAAGCACTCCCACACCACGCCAGTGTCTCGATGGCAACTTGAACAGCTTGGTCGATGACCTTGACTCCCACATGACGAGCGGACGACAGTTCGAGCCGTCGGAGCCACACGGAGAAGAAGCCGGCAAATCCGCCAAACACTAGGCAAACAAGAGGAAGGTATCGTGTCGGGCGTTGCTCAAATCGAGACGCGCCGTCGAAATCATCCCCCAATCTAGGGTTCAACTGCTGAACTCGCGCGTTGTCGGCAGAGAGCGCCCCGACGGTGAGCGTCGAGCGCAGGAGCGAAGCTACCGGAGCTCCTGTTGGCCAAACGACGACCCAGCACTCGTCAAACACGTCACCAACTGGCACAGGGCTTAGCACCGCAGATTGAAGGGTCGGCAGGCGACCATCATCTGGATATCCGTAAACGCCCGAGACCGAGGACTCGCCACGCGTAGTGGCAATCGACCATAGATCTTCCGGTTGCCCAAGGGATTCGGCTAACGCCTCGGACACGAACACGCCGTCCAGTGAATTACTATCGCGCCGTTGAATCAACGGCAACACACTAGTGAAACCGGGAGAAATCTCTCGGAAAGTCACACCGGCTTGAGGAAGTGCACGCACTATGGGCTGCTCAGCCCCGACCCGTAAAGCGCCGGCACCAACAACACCCTCTAGCTGCGCCAGTTGTTCACAAGACCGTCCGTCAATATTCCCAGGGGCGTTAATGAGATAAGTCGAGCCACCACTACTCTTAAACTCTCGACCATCTTCTATAACTTTGGATGTTACGCTTAGATCGAGGTACGCTAGAGTACCAGTAATTGCCACAAGCATTATTGTCCATGACAAAGCCCTCGTGGTCCCGGAGATGACATTGCGCCAAGCCTCTCCGAAGATAGCAGCAACTTTCAATGTTGGCTCAACTCAATCGAGCGATGGCAAGCGTCGCGAGTTCGAGAATCATGCGTTGCCACCATCACCAGCATGCCGGCGCTCACTAGAACGCCGATCGTGTCAATAACTGTCAGGGAACTCGAAGCGTCTAATTGGGCAGTGGGCTCGTCGATTAGCAGCAGATCTGGGCCGGATGCTAAGGAACGCGCGAGCATCAGACGCTGAGCCTCGCCTCCGGAAAGTTTGTGGAACTGTTCATGGGCTACTCGAGAAAGCCCGAAATCAGACATTACTTCGAGAGCCTTCTCGGTCGCCTCGCGACGGCCAGCGCCTGCCGCTAGCAGTGGTTGAACAATATGGTCCAGAGCCGATCGTCGGGCGACACCGTGTGGATTCTGGAACACCCACCCAATACGTGATACGCCTGCCAACTCCAAATCTCCGTGAGTTGGCTTGATCCATCCGGCGATTATTCCGAGTAAAGTACTTTTCCCCGATCCAGACGGACCCGTCAGAGCAATCAACTCACCCGGTCGAACTTCGAAGGACAAGTCCCGAAACAACCAATGATTGTCTTGGTACGCATGGGAGAGATTCTTCGCTATTACTCGCATCGCAAATCAGCGTCCGGTTGGGTTTGGACCTTCAAACCAGTCGATTGTATCGACTCCCAGGTGATCAACGACCGGCCAAGAGAGGAGCCGACGATAGAAACCGGGTACATCACATTCGTTGGTGAGTAGACACACGCATCCCCACTCTGCGAGAAAACGATCGCGGCAGCTGGAACACTAGCGACGGGAATGGCTTCCTTCAGCGAGTAGTTCGCCATCAAAGGTACCTTGCCGTCGGACTGAAGCCAGGTTCTGTATTCGGGCCCGCTCTGCAGCCGACTGAGATCCTCAGCCTTTGTGATTCTTCCAGTGGAATCCACCTGCAGGCTCGTCTCGCCGACTGATAACTGCCGGTCACCCGGGACGAGTTGTGCCGGTAGGGCTCGGATCCGTGCCGAGTCGACCTCGGGCGTCAAGGCCGCGATTGCTGATCCGGCCGTTACCTGCTGCCCAACGGACACGAGACAAGCTTGAACGGGCTGGGTATGGGGCGGAAGCCAGACAAAAACAGAACGTGATAGTTTTGAACCCTTCCATTTGAGCCCGGCCTTAGTCAAGTATTTCCTAGCTGCTTCTATTGTTACGCTGTCGAATCGCGCCGTCTTGGGGACCCGGTATCCCGCTAGAGAGAGCGCCTCCTGAAGGGACAGAACATCTCTGCCCTTGACACCGCGCGTGAAATCTCGCCAAAATGGAGTAGCGGTAGCAATAGTCACATGAGGTTCTCCGTCTACCTCGACGATTGCGCGACCCAGTTGGAGCGGGTTGCCGGGCCGGCAGGCAACATTAGTAACTGTGCCGGATACGCCGATTATCGCTTTGAACTCTGTGCCGACCTCCGGAAGAAGTTCGACTTGACGCTTGTCATCAAAGGTCTGAGGGACGGCATCCATTGTTCCGTTGGTGCTGGACCTCGCGAGCTCCAGGGGTCTCGGGTTCTCCCGCACCAACGCCAGAGCTGAAAGAGCTGAAATTGCGGCCACGAGACAGGCCCCTAGAACAAGCGTTCCTATGGAGGACGACTTTACGGCCTCTCGCAGTGCACTGCGACGCTCAGTCGTCCTTCCGGATTCTCTCTTCACGGACAACACCAGAACTCTCTAGGTCAACGAAGTATGCGACCACTCCGTAGGCCTGTTAATCTACCTGCCCACGCAATGGCCGCATACCCGGAGCACCGACTGGCTAGAAACGAGCCGCGCCCATTCTCCAACACAGTTGGTAGCTAAGCATTCCGCCGAGACTCATCACCAAGGTGCGAAATCCCAGTTGGTCCAGCTGGAACCGGTGTTCGCCCTCACCGCGTTGCCGGCATTCGTGCCCCTGCTGTTACTAACGAACGATGTGAAGTACTGAATTGGGCCGGTGTAGGTCTTGACCACGCTGCTCTCATAGCGGTCAATCCGAGCCTGCACTTCAACACAGTCCACATTCTCGACGTTAGTGGCAGTCGACGTCTTGGATGGCGAGACGCGGCAGGGACCCATGCTCAGTGCCCACGCCGGCTGCCCCACAACCGTAATGGCTCCCGATGCGACAACCCCCACCACCGCGACTCGGACCAACGCCTTGCGGACTTTACCGAAGCCTAGCATTCCCCGTTGGGTCATGGATCCTCCTTGTAAGGCGAACACCATCGATGCGAATGCGTTGATCCTTCCAGGCTCCAGGCTCATGGTCAAGCCCACGAAGGCTCGGACGATTTGACCGCTGTCTGCCTGCCTTCGGTCGGTCCCCCCACGGCGAATTGATGGTAGATTGAGGGCGATTAGTCCGCTTTGACCTCTCCCCGACACGCCATAGTTATTGACCAAGACGAAATGCCGGTCTATCGTCAACGGATCTTGCGACGACGGGTGACACAGCTTTCTGCCGGCTATTCAAGCAACCGATAGCTAAAGGTTAGACTCACGCTAGCCAGAAAGGCGCTTCTGCACATGCTCCGAGGTCAACTGATGTCTGTGGCGGCGTTGCTGGCCCTCACCTCGATCACTTCTTGTTCGAGTAAGACGGAACCCGCCGACCCCTATAGTGCAGAAATTCGGCGGGCCGCAGCGACGGCGACTTCGGACTTTGAGAAAGAAGCGCTTTCGGATTCGAAAGTCAGTAGAGCAGAGTACGAGGAAGCCGTCTCTCGCTTCATCGAATGTGTTAGACAGAAGGGTGTCGCGATCGAAAAAATAGATCAATTCGGATATTACATCTATGAAACCATTACGGCTCCCAATGCTCTCGCTGCGCAGGATGAATGCAACAAGGGCACAAAAGCGGTTATCGAGCCGTTGTACGTCAGCCGGCTTACGAACCCCAACAAGGCCGACCCCAATCAGCTATTTGCCGCGTGCCTCCTAAAACACGGTGCTGCGCCTGCTGGCTATTCAGCGGAGACTGCGAAACGCGACAAGAGTGAGAGTTTCGCGAACGCCCCCTACGACTCTTCTGATCCCCGCGTCACCCAATGCCTTGCCAATCCGGTGCTCTAGTTACTGCCGTAACAACGAACGCTCTCACGCGTTGGACGATACGCCGCTCTGGTCTGTCGTCACCTAGGCGACATTGCGGCGGTCAGGCGGCGGCGGATCTTATACGAGTGCGGCGCGGCTGTTCAGAATCACTCGCCGGGAGTCGGCGACACGGTCGGTCGTAATTGTTGTGCTGTCCCGCATCGCGCAGGCGAGGGTTCGGATGCGCCGCATCGCGGTGTCCACGTCGTCGTCGGATGTGCTGGGCAGGGTGATCGCCGCTTGAACGTAGCGGACGCCGATCTTTAAAGCCGGCCGCGAGGCGGACTTGCTCTGGTCGAGCGCCCAGCCGTGATGATGCCACCGCTTCCGGCTCGGTCTGCGCACCAGAATAGGATGCGTCAAGTGAGTTTCGACTTCATCGAGAAGCAGCCCGCGCCGGATGACCAGGTGATCTGGTATCCATTCGCTGAGAACAACGACTTCAGCCTGAGCTGGTGGGACTACCGCTCCCTTGACGGGGACAAGTCATACACCTTCTTGGAGGTCCGCCAGGGCGGTGCCGAGGTGGCGCGGATCGAGCTTGATTCCGACGTCATGATCGATCACTACGTCGGAACTCCTGAGTTGGGCAATTCGGCACTTGAGATCGAACTGATCGAGGTTGCGGAGCCGCAGCGACGTCGAGGTGTCGGCACGAAGATCATCCGGGGGTTGGTGTCCAGGTACCCCGATCGACGACTGCTCGCGTTCAGCGAGGAAGCCGACGACTTCTGGGCGTCGCTGGGATGGACGCGATACGACCATCCAGAGGGGGCGTCCTACCGTCCCTTGTTCATCCAGACGTCCGCTGGAGTCTAAGAGCGTGTTTGAGAAGCCAAAGCCCTGGGTCGGCGACTGGACTTGATGACGAGTTTGGAGAATGGCCCGGTGTTGTCGCTGCGCTGGGACGTCAAGAACGTGGGATCGGCTGACCTGCACTGGGTGGTGGGATCTGATGACCTTACGGTTCACACCACCTACCTTGGGGACGGGCTTGGCTCGCTGTTGCAGGCCGCTCTTGATCTCCAGCTGGGATCCAGCGCAACGGTCGCGCTTTTAGTAGCTGAACCCGCTGGTACCTGGTTCATCTTCTCGGGCGCGACCGAAGAGGTGTATGTCCAGATCGTGGAGTTCGATGATGTCGGTTCGGACGACCATCGGTGGAGCGGTGGTGTCAGCCGGTGGCATGGCCGCGTTGAGGTGGCCGGCCTGATCTCTGCGGTGCAGCGTATGGCGGAAGAGGCCCTCGATCGCGCCGGTTCTCTGGATCGCTACCAGCGGAACTGGGGCGGAATTCCGTTCCCGTCGGAGAAGCTGGCCGCGCTCCGGCAGGCGTGAATCTGCCGACCATCAGCCTCGCATCGCAGAACCGGTCAGGAGCCCCGGGTGCGCCGAGGCGGTTGGGAAGGTATCTCATGCGTCGTCTGGCCAGCGCCGGCGTTGCTGACGGATAGCGGGTCCGCCTCGGGTGAGACGGCGGAGCATGCCGTTGATCGCGGCCCAGCGGATCATCGCTTCGGAGGTGGCCGGGTGGCGTTCGTAGTCTCGGGCCAGCCACCGGTGTGCGGTCAGCCGCGCAAGCGAGCGTTCGACGACCCAACGTCGGGCGATCACCGCGAACCCTTTCTGGCCAGGGGCCTTACGCACGATCTCCAGGGTGGTGCGCAGGATCCGCTGGCACCAGTCGACCAGCACTCCGGCAAAGCCTGCGTCGGCGTAGACGAACCTGACTGGGGTGAACAGGTACGCCGACAGCAGGGTGGTCTTGGCCCCGTCGCGGTCCTGCACGCTCGCGGCCATGACGCACACGACCAGCAGAAGCCCGAGGGTGTCGGTGACGATGAACCGCTTGCGGCCTTTGACTTTCTTGCCCGCGTCGTAGCCGCGGGTCTGATACGGCACGGTGTCGGCGCCCTTGACGCTTTGGGAGTCGATGATCCCGGCCGAGGGCTCCTCGGCACGGCCGTGGGCGGCGCGGACCCGCCGCCGCAGCACGACCAGCATTCGCTCGGTGACCTTGCCGTCCTCCCAGCGGGTGAAGTACCAGTACACGGTCTGCCACGGTGGGAAGTCGACCGGCAGTTGCCGCCACGAGCAGCCGGTCCGCACCACATACAAGATGGCGTCCACCAGGTCGCGGCGCGGATGCTTCTCCGGCCGGCCGCTGGTTCTCCGTGGAGGCAGCAGCGGCTCGACGAGAGCCCATTGGGCGTCGGTCAGGTCCGAGGGGTAGCGGCGACGCAGGCGCGGCATCCGACCACTATGGACAACGGCGGCGGAGCTGTCACGACAACGGACCGCTGAACACGAAGACTTCTCAAACACGTTCTAAGGCATGTGCGTAAGCCTGGTCAGAGCCATTCGCAGATGATGGGTGATGGCCAGGACGGCCTCGAACCGGACGGCCTCGCAGTCGTAGCGGGTTGCCACGCCGCGGTGGCGCTTGGGTCGGGCTACGCCGTTTTCGACGCCATGTCGTGTCCGCTGGGGGTTCCCGGTCGAACTTTGGCGGGCGTCCGCTGCGGCTGCCTCTATCTTTGCGATGGGCGTTCTGATGCTCAAGCAGGGCGACTGGTGGGGCCGTGGGTGTTCCGTGGGTGGCCGGATGCCGGCGACCGTGGACGGATTGTATGCCTAGATTCTGGATTTCGACCACGAGCAATCTTGGATCAGACAAACACAACGGGTGACGACCGCAGTGACCTGCTGATACGCGGTGGCATGTTCCTGGATTCGCGCCCAAGAGTTCGGACGAAAATGGATTCCGTTAAGTAACGGTGGCAAAAAGCGCTTCTGAAAATTAAAAGTCCACAGCTCTGCCATTGAGCTAGCGGCCCGCGCGCTCAGGTTACCTGACAGTCAGCGATGCCGGCTCTCGGCTTCCGGCCGGCCGCCGATGCCTCATCAGCGCACGTGATCAACACCAGATCGGCGCTGTGGCGGTGTCCGGGGCGGGGGATAGCCCCAGGTCGGCGACGTGGAGTGGATCAAGCAGCGAGCGGTGGAGCGGGTCGAGCGGTGGGCGGGCGTGCATGGCCAGGGGTGGTCGGGGAATGGCGACGGTCATGAGGGCGAGCGGCAGCCCGGCCGTGGCGGCGTCCGGGGAGGAGATCGGGCCGGACGGCGTACGTCAGCCGGGTGGGGAAGCGCACGCCTGGCTGCCCGGCCAGAACCAGACGGTCTGCGGCCTGGCCCTGAGCCGTACCCGGCTGCGTCGCTTCCCGCACGTGCGCTTCGACTACTCGGGCACCGACGTGCTCACCGAAACCGACGCGGTGGGTTGGATCTGCTCGCGCTGCCTGGCGGCCACGACTGGCCGGCGCGGCAAGGAGAAGCACGGCTGGGCCCGGAACTCGCCTCGCCCTTGATCGACTCGGCTTCCGGGAAGGCGGGGCATCCGAGCGGCCGGGACGCCCCCGTTTTCCGGGAGACCGAGTCGATCAAGCGGCCCGAAGCTGGGACGGACGGTGGTTGAGGGCCTGCTGGGCGGGTACGGGTCGGGCATGCGGATCGTGGTGGTGGGGGCGAGCGGCAACGTCGGTACGGCGGTGCTGCGGCGGCTGCGCCGGGAGCGCGGTGTGGAGCTGGCCGGGGTGGCCCGGCGGTTGCCCGGCCCGGATGCCGGTACGCCGTACGACCAGGTGGAGTGGCACTCCTGTGACATCGGCGCGCCGACTGCTCCGGCCCAGTTGGCCGAGATCTTCGCTGGCGCGGACGCGGTGGTGCACCTGGCCTGGCAGATCCAGCCCAGCCACGATCAGCGGGTGCTGCGCCGGACCAACGTCGACGGCAGTCGGGCGGTGTTCGACGCGGTGGTGCGGGCCGGGGTGCCGGCGTTGGTGTACGCGTCGTCGGTCGGCACGTACGCGCCCGGTCCGAAGGACCACCCGATCAGCGAGCGGTGGCCGGCCACCGGGGTGTCCGGATCGTCGTACAGCGAGCACAAGGCAGAGGTCGAGGCGCTGCTGGACGGGTTGGAGCGGGAGCACCCGGCCGTGCGGGTGGTACGGCTGCGACCCGGGTTGATCTTCCAGAGGGACGCCGGCGTGGAGATCACCCGCTATTTTCTCGGCCCGTTCGCGCCGGTACGACTTTTGCGCTTCGGGCGGATTCCCCTCGTACCCACGAACCGACGGCTGCGGATGCAGGCGGTGCATGCCGACGATGTGGCTGACGCGTACGCGAGGGCGGTCATGGGTGATGCGCGCGGCGCTTTCAACGTCGCCGCGGACCCCGTGCTGACTCCGGAGCTGGTGGCTCGGCACTTCCACGGTTGGACGGTGCCGGTCGCGGCGCCGGTGCTGCGGGTGGCGGCGGCCCTGACGTGGCGGGCACGGCTGCAACCGGTCGACGCGGGCTGGGTCGAGCTGGGTCTGAACGCGCCGTTGATGTCCAGCGAGCGGGCGGAGGCCGAGTTGGGCTGGTCGCCCAAGATCGACGCGCTGACCGCACTCAAGGAGCTGTTCGCCGGCATGGCCGGTGGCGAACACACGGCCAGCCCGCTCCTGTCTGCCGCAGCTCAGCAGCCCGGTCGCCCCACCGGCCTCCTGGCGGGCCGTCCCCCGGGCCAGGGGAACCCCTACTGATGATGATCAAGAAGTTCGCGTCATCAGACGGGCGAAATCTGACGCACACCTCTTGATCACCGCGCTCAAGGGGGAGGGGGCCGGGATCAGCTCAGGTTTGCGCCTAGGAAGAAGATGCCGGGGTGGCCGGGGGTCTCGAACCTGCCGCTCGGGTTGCGGCGCAGGGTCGAGCTTTCGATCTTCATCGTGCCGGTGCGGTTGTTGCTGACGAAGAAGATCGCTCCGCCGCCCTCGTTGGCCTTGTTGTTCTCGATGACCGTGCCGGCGATGCGGACCGCGAACTCGTTGCCGTCGCAGTAGATCGCCCCGCCGCTGCCGCCGCCGGGGGTGCCCGACTTGGCCGGGTTGGCGCCGTTGCCGATCGCCTCGTTGTTCCTGAACAAGCTGTTCAGCACCGTCCACGACACGCCGATGCTGCTCAGCGCCCCTCCGTTCGAGCAGGAGCCGCCGTCGAAGGTGCTGCTCACGACGTACACCGGCTTGTTCTCGTACTGGCTGAGCACCCGCACGGCCGCGCCGCCCAGGTCCGGGCCGGTGCGGTCGCAGCGGTTGTGGACGAAGCGTGAGTTGACGACCTTGAGCCGGCCGCCACGTACGAAGATCGCGCCGCCGCCGCCACCCTCGGCCTTGTCGCCGGTGGAGTTGCCGTCGGCGAAGGTCAGATTCTGCACGGTGAGTTGCGGGTGGTCCTGGTTCTGGCAGTGCGAGGTGGTCCAGCCCTGGGCCTCGTCGCAGGTGTTCATGTAGAGGATGCGGCGCTGCCCCTGGCCGCTGAGGGTGACCTTGCCGCCGCCGTCCAGCACGACCTTCGGTCCGTTGGCGTTGCGGACCTTGGCGGTGGCGGCCATCTTGATCGTCACCGGGGCCGGTCCGCAGTTGAACGCGATGACACCACCGGCGGCGACGGCCTTCACCACGGCTGCGGAGGTGCAGCTCGCCGGGGTGCCGGTGCCGATGGTCCGGGTCGGCTTCGAGGTGTCCACGGCACGGGCCTCGGTGGGCACGCTCGCGTGGCCGTTCGGATTGCCGGCTGCGGCGACCTTCGCGGCGGGCTTCGGGCTGGCGCTGGCCCCGGGACCGCCGAGGGCGTCGCGTCCCGCCGGCACGACGTCCTGGTCGCCGGTCGCCACGCTCTGCGGCGTGGCGGACGGTGCGGCGTTCGGCGTCGGCTTGTCGGACGCGCACGCGGGCAGGGTCGCGGTGGCGACACCGAGGACGAGCAGGGCAGCAAGCGACGTCATGCGCACCAGGTGATGCTAGGAGCCCGGACGACCCCGCGACGAATCCGCCATGCCGGTTTAATGCGCCGCTAAGCAACGGCGGTCCGCCGGGATGGCCGGTCAGGCGTGGGAGAGGGCGAACGCGGTCAGGAAGCCGGCGACCGTGATGAGACCGACGAGCAGGTGGGCGTCCTCGAACGCCTCCGGAACCATCGTGTCGGTGATCATGGCGAGGATCGCTCCGGCGGCCAGCGCGGTGATGGCGGCCAGCACCTCCGGTGGCGCGCCGCCGAGCAGCGTGTTGCCGACCAGCGCGGCCAGTCCGCTGATCAGTGCGATCCCGGTCCACAACAGGAACACGTACCGTCGGGTCCGGCCGGCCTGGCGCATGCCCGCCGCGCTGGACAGCCCCTCCGGGATGTTGCTGAGGAACACCGCCACGACCGTGACCAGGCTGACCGCGCCGCCGGCCAGCAGGCTCGCGCCGATCACGACCGATTCGGGTACGCCGTCCAGGAGCGCCCCCACGGCGATGGCCGACCCGGACCCGGGGTGCTCACCCTCGGACGGCTGCTGACCACCCGAGCGCTTACGGTTCCGCGCGCCGCGCCGGGCCAGGGCCACGTTGGCGAGGGTGTACGCGCCCGCGCCGCCGGCCGCGCCGATCACCGTGGGCAGCAATCCGCCCTGGTCGTGCGCGACCTCGATCAGCTCGTACGAGACGGCGGAGAGCAGCACGCCCGCGCCGAACGCCATGACCGACGCGATGAGCCGTTGGGGCACCCGCGCGAACCAGCCGACCGCCGCACCGATCAGCAGCGCCGACCCGGCCAGCAGTCCCCATCCACCCGCCTGTAACCACTCCGGCATTCCGGGAACCGTACCCGCTCGGGTGGGGACGGCAAACCGTGCTCAGAAGTCGGCGAAGAGGTACGGCACCGCGCGCGGGAAGATGCCGCGCAGCTCGGCGGCCGCGTCGACCGGGACGTCGCCCAGCCCCCGCAACGGCAGCTCCGACGGGTCCAGCACCCCGTACGCCAGGGCGGAGAGTCCCGCCGCGCTGAGCGTGGTGGTGGGCGCCGGGCCGCTGTCGCCGGCAACGACCTCGAGGATGCCGGTCGTGCCGTCCAGCAGGTGCGTGCCGGCGAGCCAGCGGTCCCCGGTCAGCTCGACCTGGACCCGGCCCGCCCCGACGGGCAGCCCGTGCAGCGCGTCCAGCGACAGGAGCCGGGCCATCGGCGCCGACGAACCGGGACGGCCCGCCCGCGCCTCGACGTGTACGTCCAGGTCGGTGAGCCACAGCTCGGGCAGCTCGTCCGGCGGGACCTGGACGCTCACCCGTTCGATTTGGTCGACGTGCCGGGCGAGGAACTGCAGCAGCAGCGTCCGGGCGAGCGGGTCGGTGGCGAGCAGTTCGCTGCCGTGCAACGTGCCGCCGTGCTCGTCGATCCGGTAGGTGAGCGCGCCGGTCACCTCGCCGTCCACCCGGGCGGTGAGCAGCCAGTGCTCGTCGCGGTCGCGCAACCCGACCGCCCGGTAGTCCGGGAACAGCGAGAAGCCGTGCCGGTCCCGCAGGCAGCGCTCGGTGAACGCGCGCCACGTCGGGTAGCCCGCCCCGATCCGCTCCCAGCCCACCTCGCCGGGGAGTTCGGCACGCAGCAGCGGCCCCAGGTCGGCAGGGGTGAAGGTGACCGTGCGCGGCTTGGGCAGCCCCACGTAGCCGAACCGGGCGTAGAAGCTGGGCCGGAACGGGTAGAGCGCGCTGACCGTGTGCCCCTCGTCGCGCATCTCGTCGAGTAGCTGGTGCAGCAGCGTCCGTACGTGCCCCTGGCGGCGGGCCAGCGGATGGGTGGCCACCCCGGCGACGCCGGCCATCGGCAGCACCACGCCCCGCAGGTTCTGCCGCATCGGGATGGCCGAGGCGGCGGCGAGCGTGTCGCCGCCCTCCTCGACGATGAGCGTCGTGTTGCCCTCGCTGTAGGGCAGGTAGTCGCGGAACTGCTCGACCCGGGCGGCCCCCAGCGGTGACGACTCGAACGCGTAAGCGGCCAGCGGGAAGCTGGTGGTGAGGCGGTCCTCGGCGGACACCCGGCGGATGGTCATCCGCTCATCTCAACCCGCCGAGATGAGCGGAGCAACCGGATTGGCCGGATCGGGTCAGCGGGTGGTGACGTCCGAGACGACGACCGTGACGTTGTCGGGAGCGCCGGCGTGGTGAGCCAGCTTCACCAACTGCTCGCCGCACTGCTGCCGGTCGGAGTACATGCCCAGCGCCGCCGCGATGTCGTTCTCCTCGACGTAGTCGGAGAGCCCGTCGCTGCACAGCAGCAGCCGGTCGCCGGGGACCACGGTGAGGACGCCGACCGCCGGTGGGGTGTCCGCGCCCTGCACGGCCCGGGTCACCAGGGAGCGCTGCGGGTGGTGCCGGGCCTGGTCGGGGGAGAGGGTGCCCTGGTCGACGAGCGCCTGCACGAACGTGTCGTCACGGGTGAGCTGGGTCAGCTCCCCGTCGCGCAGCAGGTAGCAGCGGGAGTCGCCGACCTGGGCCAGCACCAGCGTCTCGGTGGCCAGCAGCGCGGCGGTGAGCGTGGTGCCCATCCCCTCGCGCGCCGGGTCGACGGTGATGGCGGCGTGGATGCGCTGGTTGGCGGTGCTCACCACGGCACGGAGCGCGTCTGCGGCCTCGTCCGGGTCGGTGGGCGGCGTCAGCTCGTCGAGGATGCGGATCACGATCTCGCTCGCCACCTCGCCCGCGGGCAGGCCACCCATGCCGTCGGCGACGGCGATCAGGCGGTCACCGGCGAGGGCCGAGTCCTCGTTGTTGGTGCGGACCAGGCCGATGTCGTTGAGGATGGCCGAGCGGAGGATCAGCGTCATGGTGCCAGCTTGCCAAGAACACCCCGCCTTCGTCTCTACGCACTACTGCGTAGGGTTGAGAAATGATGCCGGTGTCCATGGTCGGACGCGCCGGCGAGCTCGCCGAGCTCGACCGGGCGTGGTCCGCCGTGGCGGCCGCCGAGCGCCGCGCGCCGACCGTCGCGGTGCTCACCGGCGCGGCCGGCGTGGGCAAGAGTTTGCTGGTAGCCGCCGCGGTGGACGCCTTCACTCCGCGTCCGGCAGTGGTGCTCTCGGGAGCCGCCCGGGTGCACGGCCCAGCCCCGTACGACTGGTTGGCGGCGGTGCTCACCGGCCGCGACACCGGATCGCTCGCCCTGCCGGCCGACGCGCTGGCGTGGCTCGCCCAGCAGCCCACCGCGCCCCGCGAGCGGTACGCCCCGGGCACCCTGCTGCGTCTCGCCGTCCGTACCGTCCAGTTGCTGGTGGGCACCGGCCCGGCCGTGCTGGTCGTGGACGACCTGCACGCGCTCGACCCGGCCAGCGTCAACCTGGTCGGTGAGCTGGCCACCGTGGCCGAGCTGCCGGCGCTGCTGGTCGTCGCCAGCCGGCCCGCCGCCGACGCGGTGGCCCCGGACCTCACCCGCCGCGCGTTGGCGCGCCTGTGCGGGGTACGCGGCGTCGTCCGTCAACACCTCGGCCCGCTGCGCCCGGCCGAGGTCGCCGAGGTGCTGACCCAGGTGTACGCGGACGACGGTCCGTCGGAACGGCTGGTCACCTCGGTCTGGCGACACACCGGCGGCAACCCGTACGCGTTGACCGAGCTGCTGGCCGCGTACGCCGGGGAGGGGCCGGACGCGTTGCTGCGGCGGTTACCCGGACCGCGTACGCCCCTCGGCCCGGCGGCGGCGGTCGATGTCGAGTTGACCGCCCGGGAGGTCGAGGTGCTGGGCTGCCTGGTCAACGGGATGTCGAACAAGCAGGTCGCGAAGGCGCTGGGCATCTCGGTCCGCACGGTGACCGTGCACGTGTCGAACCTGCTGCGCAAGACCGGTTCGGCGTCGCGGACCGAGGTGGCGCTCTGGGCGGTACGTCGGCGGTTGCCGGTCCCCGCCCCGGTGGACTGAGCCGGGCTCAGCGGCGGGGGTAGCGCAGCAGCAGGCTCGCGGCGACCTCCTCGTCGCCCACCGCCGCGTACGTGTGCGGCACGTCGGAGACCCAGCGGAGGTGATCGCCGGCCGGGGCGGTCAGTGGCGCGTCGGCCGGGCCGGCCCGCAGCACCCCGGCGAAGACGGTGATGTGTTCGGTGACGCCCGGCTGGTGGGCGGGGGAGGTCTGCACGACGCCCGGCGCGACGCGCATCCGGTACAGCTCGTAGGTCGCGTCGGTGTCGGTGAACACCTCCAGCAGGGTGGCGGTGACGGCGGTGCCGTGCGCGACGGGCCCGGGTGCCGGATCGGCGAGCAGGGCGGTGAACGGTACGCCGAGCTGCGCCGTGACCGCCCAGAGCGTCTCCAGGGTCGGGTTGCGGGTGCCGTTCTCCAGGCCGGACAGGGTCGCCTTTCCGATGCCGGCGCGCCGGGCCAGTGTGGACAGCGAGATCTCCCGCTCCTCGCGCAGGGCGCGTACGCGCCGACCGACGACGGCGGGGTCCACGTCGAGGCCCGGTCGGCCCGCTGGTGGTTGCTGCGGCATCGGGCTATCGTGCTACACGCTGTCGTTCCGTAAACGGAACGCTCGGAAGGTGGTGGCATGGGCGGGCGCTCGCAACCGGTGCTGGCCGGCGTGGTGACCGCGCTGGTCGGCTTCGCCAGTTCGTTCACCGTCGTGCTGGCTGGGCTCCGCGCGGTCGGCGCGTCGGACGCGCAGGCGGCCTCCGGGTTGCTGGCCCTCTGCGTGACGTGCGGGCTCGCCGCCGCCTGGCTGGGCTGGCGGCACCGTATCCCGATGAGCGTCGCCTGGTCGACGCCGGGCGCGGCCCTGCTGGTGGCGACCGGGCCGCCGCCCGGAGGGTGGCCGGTCGCGGTGGGCGCCTTCCTCGTCTCCGGGCTGCTGATCGTCGCGGCCGGTCTCTTCCCACCGCTGAGCCGGGCGGTGGCCGCCATCCCCAAGCCGGTCGCCGGCGCGATGCTCGCCGGAGTGCTGCTGCCACTGTGCACCGCCCCGGTCCGGGCGCTCGTCGAGCTGCCCACCGTGGCCGGCCCGGTGGTGGCCGGCTGGCTGTTGCTGCACCGGTTCGCCCGCCGCTGGGCGGTGCCCGGCGCGCTGCTGGTGGCGGTGGTGGCGATCGCGCTGACCGCGCCGCCGGCCGGCCTGAGCGGTGCCGCGCTGATCCCGTCGGTCACCCTGACCGTGCCCGCCTGGAATGCGTCGGCGCTCGTCGGGCTGGCCCTTCCGCTGTTCCTGGTCACGATGGCGGCGCAGAACGTACCCGGCATGGCGGTGCTGGTCGGCTACGGCTACCGGCCGCCGTTCGGCGCCGCGCTGCGAGCCACCGGGCTGGCCAGCCTGCTGGCCGCTCCCGCCGGCGGACACGCCGTGAACCTCGCGGCGATCACCGCCGCGCTGGCCGCCGGCCCCGACGCCCATCCGGACCCGGAGCGCCGGTGGGTCGCCTCGGTCACCGCCGGCGTCGGGCTCGCTCTGCTCGGGCTGGGCGCTGGCGTCGCTACAGCCCTGGTCGCGGTCGCGCCGCCGATCCTCATCGAGGCCGTCGCCGGACTGGCCCTGCTGGGTGCGCTCGCCACCGCGCTCGCCGCGGCGGTGACCGACCCCCAGGCCCGGGAGGCCGCCGTGGTCACCTTCGTGGTGACGGCGTCCGGGGTGACGCTGATCGGCGTGGGAGGCGCGTTCTGGGGGCTGGTCGCCGGCTGCCTCATGCTGCTGCTCTTCCGCCGCCGCCCGACCCGGCCCGTCTCGCCTTCCCCGACCGAGCCTTCCGGCCTGATCCACTCGGGTTCGTGAAAGGCGGGGTGTCCGGGCTGCGGTGACGCCCCACTTTGCGTGGACCCGGTGTCGATCAGGGCGACGGGCTCACCCCTCGGCTGGCAGGTCGGCCACGCCGACAGCGAGCCGTACCCGACCCTCCGCTACGGCGGCGATCCGGTCGGCCGGGACGTACACGGCACCATCGGCCGACTCGGTGGAGACCTTCAGGTAGCCGGTGTGCAACAGACGCGCCGCCAGGTCGGCCGGCACGTCCGGCTCCTCGACCGCCGTTGCCTCGATCAGCTCGTCCAGGCTGCTGCCCGGGTCGGCGGTCGGGGTCTGCACCGTCACCGCGTTCGGGTCGCCCCGCTGGACCAGGTCCACGGTCCCGATCTCGGTGCCGGCGACGTCGATCACCGGCATCCCGGTGGTGATCCGAGAGATGGTCACCTGCTGCTCGTCCTGCTGGTCCATCTCTCAGCGGTTCCCGGGGCGGCGCGCCACTAAACGCCGCCTCCGGAGCCGCGCACTCAGCTGGTGGGGAGAGTCCAGCCGCCCGGTGGGCGCGGGGACAGCTCCCGCCAGGTGTCCGTGCCGTCGAGCAGCGCCCGGACGGTCTCCTCGGCCTCGTCCGCGCTGCCGTACTCGTAGAACCGGGAAATGCCCTCGGCGCCGCCGGCCCGCTGCTCGACGTGCCACCGATCGGCGTCCACCCGGAGGAAGACGTCCCGCCGGGCCAGCCGCCCCCATTTCCCGTTCCACCAGTGCTTCCGCTGCTCCATGGCGGGACTCTATCGAACACACGTACGAGAAGGTGCGGCCCCTGCGGGATTCCCGCAGGGGCCGATGTGCATCCGGTCGGGTCAGCGCTGCGTCGGCGGTTCCGTCCGGCGGCCCAGCACGTCGTCCAGTGCCCCGCGCTGCTGGCCCGGGGTGGTGTGACCGGCGGAGACCAGCGCGTCACGGATCTCGGTGAGCAGCTTGACCTCCTCGCTCGGCGCCGCCGGCGGCGGCTCCTCGCCCCGCTGCCGCCGCTCGGCCAGCTTGTTCATCGGGAACACCACGAAGAAGTAGAGCACCGCAGCGGTGAGCAGGAACGTGATCACGGCGTTGATGAATGCCGCCCAGTCCACGTAGTTGCCGTCGGTGATCTTCCACCTCCCGGCCGACAGGCCGGTGCCTCCGCCGAGTGCCTTGATCAGCGGTTCGAGGAACGACTTGGTCAACTGGGTGACCACGCCCGTGAACGCCGCGCCGATCACGATGCCGACCGCCAGGTCGACGACGTTGCCGCGCATGATGAAGTCTTTGAAGCCCTTGAGCATCCGTACTCCCGAGGTGTCCGATTTTCCGTCGCGGACAACCTATGCCCCAGCGGGAAGCTCCAGAAAAGCGCCGGCCTCGATCGCCGCGCGGCCGGGGTCGCCGGCCCGGATCGCCTCGACCAGCCGAGCGTGATCGACATAGCGCTCGGGGGTCAGCGCGTCGCCCATCACATGGGCGAGGGTGCTGTGTAGGGCGGTGCCGACCGAGGCGTACAGGTCGGCGAGCATCGAGTTGTGCGCGGCGGCGACCACCGCGACGTGCAGCGCCGCGTCGGCCTCGATGAACACGTCGACCCGGCCGCCGCGCCAGGCCGCCTCGCGGTCGGCGAGCGCGTCGTCGAGCGCCACCAGGTCGGCCGGAGTGCGTCGTAGCGCGGCAAGCCGGGCAGCCTCCACCTCGAACGCGCGTCGCACTTCGACGGCCTCGACCATCCGGTCGTCGCCGAGCCGCCGCGCCACGACCGGCGCCAGTTCGTCGGTGGACACCACGTACGTGCCAGAGCCCTGCCGACATTCCAGCACCCCGGCGTGCACCAGGGCACGGACCGCCTCGCGGACCGTGTTGCGCCCCACGCCCAGGGCGGCCACGAGTTGGGGTTCAGTGGGAATGCGCCCACCGACCGGCCACTCCCCGCCCAGGATCCGGGCGCGGAGCTGCTCGATGGTCTGTCGGATGCGGTGGCCGCGGGGTGCCACCGGTGGTCGTGTGGAGGGGGAATCGACCGAGAGTGGCACTGGTTACATCACCGGCCTCAAATTCATCCCATGACTATAGGTTAACGGTCATGAACCCGCCACCCATCGCCGCTCCGGCCCCACCCCCTCCCGGCGTCGTCGACACCAGTTCGGGACCTGAGCCCGCAGGCCGTCGCACGCGCCCGGCGACCGGTGGCGCGCTTGTACTGGTCGCGATGCTGCTGGTCGCACTCAACCTGCGCACTCTGGTGACGAGCCTCGGCGCCCTGCTCGACGAGGTCCGCGACGGGCTGGGATTCTCCGGAGCCATGGCCGGCCTGGTCACTACCCTGCCGACCATCGCGTTCGCCGGCCTCGGCGCTCTCACCCCGTGGTTGGTCCGTCGGGTGGCTCCCGCCCGCGTGCTGGTGGTCGCCATGCTGGCTCTCACCGTCGGCCAGGTGCTCCGGGCCGTCACCGAATCCGCCTGGATCTTCGTGCTCACCAGCACGCTGGCACTGGCCGGCATCGCGGTCGCCAACGTCCTGATGCCGATGTTGGTCAAGCAGCACTTCCCGCACCGCACCGGCCTGGTCACCGGGGCGTACACGATGGCGTTGACCCTCGGGACCTCGGTCGCCGCGGCGGCCGCCGTGCCGATCGCGCACGCCTTCGGGTCCTGGCGGGCCGGGCTGGGCGTCTGGGCGGGGCTCGCCGCAGTGGCCGTACTCCCGTGGGTGCCGCTGGCGCTGCGGACCCGAGCCGACGCGCGGCGCGCGGCCCCGACGGCCTTCGCCGTGCCGACGCGGGTGCGGCCGGCGCGGACGCGCCTGGGCTGGGCGATGGCCGTGTACTTCGGAGCGCAGTCGCTCAGCGGGTACGCGGTCATGGGTTGGTTGGCCCAACTGTTCCGGGACGCCGGTTACCGGCCGGAGTCGGCCGGACTGCTGCTGGCCGGTGTGACCGCGCTCGGCGTGCCGATCGCGCTGCTGATGCCCACCATGGCCGGTCGGCTGGACACCCTGCGCCCACTGGTGATCGGGCTGTCCGTCGCGTCGGCTCTGGCCTACCTGGGCCTGGCGGTCGCCCCGCACGGCGGTGCCCTGCTCTGGGTGTTCCTGTTGGCGATCGGCCAGGGCTCGTTCCCGATGATCTTGGCTGCCCTCGGCCTGCGCGCGCGCACCGCCGAGGGGACCGTCGCGCTCTCCGCGTTCGCGCAGAGCACCGGGTACGTGATCGCCGCCCTCGGCCCGCTGACGGTCGGCATCCTCTACGAGATCACCGGCGGCTGGACCGCGCCGATCGGGTTCCTGTTGGCCGCGCTCGCCGTGCAGACGGCTGCGGGCATGGCGATCGCCCGTCCCCGCTACGTCGAGGACGAGTAGGTCGAGACGGTGGTCAGGAGGACGCCGGTGTCGGTTCGCCGGCGACGGCCTCGCCCACCGTCGGATAGGTGTGCAGCACCTCGACGAGCCCGCTCACCTCGAGGATGCGCAGCACTCCCCGCTGGGGGGCGGCCAACCGCACCACACCGCCGGCCTCGTCACAGCTGTTCTTGGCGCGAACGAACACCGACAGACCGGTCGAGTCGCAGAACGAGACGTCCGCCAGGTCGAACACCAGCCGGTTGCGGCCCTTGTCGAGCAGGTCGGTGATCTGGTCCTGCAACTGCGGTGCGGTTGCCATGTCCAGCTCGCCCGCGACCGACACGACGACCACGTCGCCGCGTTGTTCCGTGTGCACCGTCAGGGACATTCGCCAGACCTCCTGTTATCGGGGGAACGGTATCCCACGACCGGGGTCGTACGCAGAACGGGAGCCGGCAACCGGTGGTCATGGTCATTCCATTGCTACGGAGCAAGTAGTTGTGCAGGCCCCGGTGATAGAGTCCGGCCGGTCCAGGTCGAGGGGGGTTTTGCGATGGCGTTGAACGCCGAGGAAAGTGGTCGGCTCGCCGCGCTGCTGAGTGGGCACGCCGAGCAGGTCACGCGGCGGTGGACCGACATCGTTGCCGATTCGCTACGGGGTCGGCTGAGCCACGCCGAGCTGCGCCGGCAGGTCGGGGATCTACACCAGGTGATCATCGGTGCCGCCGAGCAGGGCAGCTTCGACCTGTCCGCCGAGAGCGCCGGCGAGCTGCGCGCCGCGCTGTCCGAGCTGTCCCGGGGCCGGGCCCGGCAGGGGTTCTCCGCCACCGAGACGACGATCAGCGTCTTCGCGCTCAAGGATGTGCTGGCCGAGCTGCTCCAGGAGCCCGGGGCCGCCAACGCGCTGCACGACTTCGTCGCCTACTCCAGGCTGATCGACGAGCTGGGGCTGTTCACCTTCGAGAGCTTCGTACGCACCCGCGAGAGCCTGATCGCCGACCAGGCCGAGCAGTTGCTCGAACTCTCCACCCCGGTGGTCAAGCTCTGGGAGGGCGTTGTCGCCGTCCCGCTGGTCGGCACCCTGGACTCCGCCCGAGCCCAGGTGGTCATGGAGCGGTTGCTCGAGACCCTGGTCGACACCGGCTCGCCGTACGCGATCATCGACATCACCGGCGTTCCCGCCGTGGACACCCAGGTCGCCCAGCACATCCTGAAGACCGTGGTGGCCGCCCGGCTGATGGGCGCCGACTGCATCATCTCCGGCATCCGGCCGCAGATCGCCCAGACCATCGTGGCGCTCGGCATCGAGTTCGGTGACATCGCCACCAAGGCCAGCCTCGCCGACGCGCTGCGCCACGTGCTGCGGCTCACCGGTGTCGAGACCGCTCGCCGTCAGTCACGCCGGGGCGCCTGATGGAACGCGTACCGATCCTCAAGATCGGTGACATCCTGCTCGTCTCCATCCAGCTCGACATGTCCGACCAGACGGCGCTCCAGCTCCAGGACGATCTCGCCGAGCGGATCGTGACCACCGGCTGCCACGGCGTCATCATCGACATCACCGCGCTGGACATCGTCGACTCGTTCGTCGGTCGGATGCTCTCCACCATCGCGTCGATCTCCAAGGTCCTCGACGCCGAGACGGTCGTGGTGGGCATGCGGCCCGCCGTCGCCATCACACTTGTCGAACTGGGGCTGTCGCTGAACGGCATCCGTACCGCGCTGAACGTCGAGCGCGGCATGGAGCTGATCGCGGCGGCCAACGCCGACGAGCTCGCCTACCAGCTCGACGACGATCCGGACGCCGAGACGGCCACGTCGTGACCACGGGCATCGACCTGGGCCACCCGCAGGCGCAGTCGGTTCGCAGCGACGAGGACGTGGTCCGCGTCCGGCAACTCGTCCGTGCGGTGGCGGTCGCCGTCAAGCTGTCGCTCGTCGACCAGACCAAGGTGGTCACCGCGGCGAGCGAGCTGGCCCGCAACACACTGGTCTACGGCGGCGGGGGCACCGTGGAGGTCACGACCGTCGACAACGGCCGACGCAAGGGCCTGCGGATCGTCTTCGCCGACTCCGGCCCGGGCATCGCGGACCTCGACCTCGCCCTGACCGACGGATACACCACCGGCGGCGGCCTCGGCCTCGGCCTCAGCGGGTCCCGCCGTCTGGTCGACGAGTTCGACATCGAGACGTCGGCGGAGACCGGCACCCGGATCACGGTCACCAAGTGGTCGCGGTGAACGGGGACCCGGTCACCGACAGCGGCATCTGGTTCCGGGTGGAGGCCGGCAGTACCGCCAGCGCCGTACGACGCGCCGCGGAACGCCTCGGCGGGCAGCTCGAGATGGGTGCGGCCCGCATCGCGGACCTGGCCATCGTCACCGCCGAGCTGACCAGCAACCTCGTCAAGCACGCTGACAATGGCGTCCTGCTGCTGCGGCCGGTCCGCCGCGCCGGGCAGGCCGGCGTGGAGCTGATCGCCATCGACTCCGGGCCCGGTATGGCCGACCTCACCGTCTCCTCCCGGGACGGCCACTCCACCACCGGCACGCTCGGCATCGGTCTCGGCGCCATCGTCCGGCAGGCGAGCTGGTTCGACGGGTACTCCCTGCCCGGCAAGGGGACCGTCTTCGCCGTCCAGGTCTGGCCGGCCGAACCCGCGAGACCGTCCTGGGCCGGTGGCCTTACCCGTCCCATCACCGGCGAGACGGTCAGCGGTGACGGGTACGCCGTCCGGCTCGCCGACGGCCGGCACCAGGTGCTCGTCAGTGACGGTCTGGGGCACGGCCCGTTGGCCGCCGCCGCCACCGAGGCCGCGCTCGCCGCCTTCCGCAACGCTCCGGCCGGTCCGCCCGCGGCCGTGGTGAGCCACCTGCACCGGAGCATGTCGCACACCCGTGGTGCGGCGCTCGCGGTCGCCGAACTGGCGGACGGCGTGCTGCACTACGCGGGGCTCGGCAACATCTCCGGCATGATCGTCGACGGTGACGGCCAGCGCCGGGGGCTCGTCTCGCTGCCCGGCATCGCCGGCCACCAGCGACCGACGGTGCGCGGCTACGACTACCCGTTCGAGCCCGGCTCCCGGCTCGTCATGCACAGCGACGGCGTCGTCGACCGCTGGCGGTTGGCCGACTATCCGGGCCTCGTCGAACGGTCCCCGCTGGTGCTGGCGGCAACCCTGCTGCGCGACGCCGGGACGCGGCGCGACGACGCCTGCGTCCTGGTGGCGAGGTCCGGGCATGAGCGTTGATCCGGCCTCGGTGCCGCTGTTACAGATGGCGCTGCGCGTCGAACAGGACATCTTCGTCATCCGCCAGCGTGGCCGCGAGGTGGCCGGCGTGGTGGGCCTCGAACACCAGGATCAGGTGCGGATCGCCACGGCTCTCAGTGAGGTCGCCCGGGACCTGCTGCGGCTGACCGGCGGCGCGGATGTCACCTTTCACATCGACGCAGGGTCCGACGGCCGCTTCCACCTCCGCGCCGACCTGGCGCCCGTGGCCCCGCTACCCGACGGCCGCTACGAGCCGCAGTCCGGTTCGGTGTCCCGCCTGGTCGACAGTCTGAGCGTCACGACGGTCGAGGAGGTTACGGTCGTAAGGATGTCCCGCAGAGTCCCGGCGAGCGCGCCGATCCCGACCCCGGAGCGGCTGACCGAGTTCCGTGCCGAACTCGGTCGCATCGCGCCGGGCAGCGCGCTGGACGAACTGACCGTGCAGAACGGGCAGCTCATCGCGGCACTCGACGAGGTGCGCAGCCAGCGCGACGAGCTGGCCGTACTGAACGAGGAACTGGCCGAGACCAACCGTGGTGTGCTGGCGCTCTACAACCAGCTCACCGAGGAGCTGGAGGAGACCAACCGCGGGGTGGTCGCCCTCTACGCCGAGCTGGACGAGAAGTCGGCTCAACTGCGCGCCGCGAGCGAGTCGAAGAGCCGGTTCCTGGCCAACGTGAGCCATGAGCTGCGTGCTCCCGTCACCGCGATCATCGGGCTGGGGCGCCTGCTCGCCGACTCCTCCTCCGACCCTCTCACCACCGAACAGGTCCGCCAGGTCGGTCTCATCCGCTCCTCGGCAGAGGATCTGCTCGGGCTGGTCAACGAGCTGCTGGACCTCGCCAAGGCCGAGTCCGGCCGGATCGAGCCGGACTGGGCGGACGTGGACCTGCGCCCGGTCTTCGGCCAACTACGCGGCACCATGCGGGCGCTGGCCACCCGGCCCGAGGTGGAGTTGACGGTCGAGGAGCCGACCGCGCCGGCCGTGCTCCGCACGGACGAGGTGCTGCTCGGTCAGGTGCTGCGCAACCTGCTGCACAACGCGTTGAAGTTCACCGAACGTGGCGAGGTACGGCTCAGCATCCGACGCCGCGACGACCGCTGGAACTTCGAGGTCAGCGACACGGGTCCGGGCATTGCGCCCGAGCTGCAAGATCGGATCTTCGAGGAGTTCTACCAGGTGCCCGGCGCGACCCGGGTCGGCGGCACCGGTCTCGGCCTGCCGTACGCGCGGCGGCTGGTGACCCTGCTCGGTGGCACGTTGGAGCTGGCCAGCGAGCCCGGCCGGGGCAGCACGTTCACCGTCTCCCTGCCCACAGGCGGAGCGTGACGGTGGACGGCGGGCCGACGACCGTCCTGGTGGTCGATGACAGTCGTACCAAGCGTTACCTGCTGGTCAGTTGGCTCAGTCGGGCCGGGTACACCATGCTCGAAGCGGAGAGCGGCGCCGAGGCGCTTGCCCGGGTCGAGACCGACCGGATCGACCTGGTGGTGCTCGATGTCCGGCTACCCGACCTGAGCGGCTACGAGGTGTGCGAGCGGATCAAGGCGGCGCACCCCGCGATGCCGGTGATCCACGTCTCCGCGCACGCCGTGGACGTCGCCGACCGGGCACAGGGGCTGACCCGAGGCGCGGACGCCTACCTGGCCGAGCCGATCGAGCCGGAGGAGCTGATCGCCACCTCCCGGGCCGTCCTGCGCTACTACCAGGCCCGCCAGCGTGCCGAACTGCTCGCCGAGCGGCTGCTGGGCCTCGCCGACACCACCGTCGCGGTGCACGCCGCATCGACCTTCGCGCGGCTGCTCGAAGTCGCCGCCGAGGGGGCCGCGCAGATCTTCAAGAGCCCCGCCGCCGTGATCGCCGAGACGTTCGACGGTGACTGCATCGCGGGTGTCTGCGCCGGGCCCGGGGCCGAGGCCGCCATCGTGCCGTGGATCGTCGACGACACCGGAGTGCCCACCGGCGCCACCGTGCGGGTGGAACCCCCGGAAAACTGGGGGCTGCTCGCCTGGCCCGCAGACGACACCGTGACCGTGGCCGCGGCCCGACTGCGGGAGGACCGGGCACCGCTGTACGTGGTGGTCCCCACCGCCACCCAGACCGCCCGGACTCCGGTGCTCGTCCAGCTCGCCCAGGCGGTGGCGGCGGCGGTCGAGGCGCAGCGTTCCTTCGACGAGGAGCACCGGATCGCCGTCACCCTCCAGCGCAGCCTGCTCCCGCGCAGCCTGCCCACGGTCGCCGGACTGGACTTCGCGGTGCGCTACGAGCCCGCCAGCGCCCAGACCGAGGTGGGCGGCGACTTCTACGAGCTGGTGATGCTCGACGGCCACCTCCTGCTGGCGATCGGCGACGTCGCCGGCCACTCGCTGCACGCGGCCACCGTGATGGCCGAGCTGCGGCACGCGGTGCGGGCGTACGCCGTCGAGGGGCACCAACCCGGCGAGATCCTGCACCGGGTCAACGAGCTGATGCGTACCCTGCTGCCGGACGAACTGGCCACGCTCTGCGTCCTGCTGCTGCACCCGCCGAGCGGGCGGGTCCGGCTGGCCAGCGCCGGTCACCTGCCGCCGCTGCTGCACCGCGACGGCACGATCGAATTCGTGCAGCACTCGGCACCCCTGCTCGGCGTCCGCGCGCCCCGACCGGCCGACCTGGAGTTCGTCCTGCCGGCCGGCGCCACGCTGGTGTTCTACACCGACGGGCTGATCGAGCGCCGGGACGCCACCATCGACGAGGGGCTGGCCGCGCTGGCTGCGGTGTCGGCCACAGTGGACGACAACCTGGACGACTTCTGCGCCCGCCTGCTTGTCGAACTGGCCCCCAACAAGATCCAGGACGACGTAGCCGTAGTAGTCCTCCGCCGCCACTAACCGCGCCTCCACCCCCTTCTGGGCCGGTGATCATGAAGTTGTTGCCCCCTGGGCCGGCGTGTCATGGCAATAACTTCATGATCAACGGGGTGGGGTGGGGTGGGGTGGGGTGGGTGGGGGCCGCGATCTGGGTGCGGTCGCCGCGCTGCCGGACCGCCATCACCCGGTCCACCGCCTCCCGGCGGGCCAGGAACT
>NZ_JBEXIJ010000041.1:0-52957 GCF_040608495.1 Micromonospora sp. NPDC005174
TTCATGGGGGTAGCTCCTTCGGGGGTAGGAAACACCCACGCGACACCGTTCGGGGGATCGGGTGACGTGGGGGTCAGCACCTCGTCCGGGCGCTTAAGAAGTCCGGGTCGGCGGCCTGCGAGCGGGGGGCTCGTGGCGCCGGGACAGGGTGTAACGACCGGCTGGCCGGGGTCATTCCCGGGGCTGTGCACCGGGCGGGACCGGGTCGAGCCGGGCGGGCGGCGAGGCCCGCGGTCGTTCGAGTCCCTGCACAACGACCCGGCCCGGCCGGCCATTCCCACCCGCTCCGAACGGGTCGGGCGGCCGTGGTCCTGCGATCGTCAGGGTATGTAACGACCCCGGGCCCGCCACGATTCCCGCCCACGAACCGCATCCGCTCACCCGCCCGCAAGCCCCACTGCCGGACATAGCCCCCAGCGAGATGATCGACCCGAGATCGCCGACGTGGGGCCATCCCACACGGCCCATACCCCCGCATCGGCGATCTGAAGTCGATCACGCCAACGGCGGCATGGACGCCCCACCCGGCATGGACGCCCCACCCGCGACGTGGGGCTGGCGCCCGTCGAAAGATCCGACGGGCGCCAGCCCAAGGGTGCGATCCGGGCACTGCCCGATTGGTGGTGCCGGTTAGTGCGCGGCTCCGCCGAAGCGCTGGCGGCGACGCCAGGCCAGGGTCAGCAGCAGCATGATCGCGCCGGCGCCGACGAGGCCGCCGCCGAGCTTCATGGGCGTACCGATGCTGTCACCGGTGACGGGCAGCGGCTGCTTGCGGTGCAGCACCCGCAGCTCGGTGGTCGCGGTCCGGCCGGACTCGCGGCCCGTGGCGGTGAAGGTCAGCAGACCGGTCACCGACGGCTTGTAGCTCTTGGTGAAGCGCCCCTGGGCGTTGGTGTACGCCGTGAAGGTCAGCGGCGCACTCGCCTGGTAGGCCACCGGCGCCATGGCCACGGTGGTGCCGTCGCTGCGGCGGGCCGGCGCCTTGCCGGCGGCCGGGGCTGCCAGCGGCGTGACCGTCACGGAGATGTCGACGGTCTCGTTGGGGCCGAAGCCCGTACCGGTCAGGACGACCGTCTCGCCGAGGAAGATCGTCGGCCGGTTGACGGTCAGGGACGCGGCGGCCGGCGGGTATGGCGGCGGCTGGGGCGGATCGGTGGTCGCGCTGGGCGTCGGCTGCGGCTGTGCCGCCCCCGCTGCCGTCGGCACGGCCACCACGGCCAGGCCGACCGTGAGCGCCATGATGATGCGGGATAGCCGCATGATTGGTTCCCTCCTACTGGTCACAGCTTGGTGCGGAATGAACTTGGGTGGTCCATGGGCTGGCGGTGGGGGTCAGCCACAGCTCGGCCTGCCCGACGCCGGTCTTGGCCGTCAGGACGGTGACCTCCAGCGCCCTCTCGACGCCGGGGCCGATGTCGACGTTCGCCGTCGCCACCTGGCGGCGGCGTTCGGTGCCGCTGCCCAGTGCCGTCTCAGCCCCGTCCAGCCGGGCGTCGAGCACGGCGCCGCCAGCCGGGCTGTAGATCGACACCAACGTGCGCACGGTGTACGGATCGCCAGCCAGGCCGAGGCCAAGGATCGACTTGCTGAGCCCTGACTTCGGCGCCGTCGAGCGCAGGGTCACCCGCAGCCGGAGTTCGCGGCGGCCGTCGGGCCGGCAGTCGCCGACCGTGAGGCTCGCCGTCGGCCGCAGGTAGTAGCCGAGCTTCGCGCCGCTGCCGTCGTTGAGAAACACGCCGACCGTCGGCACGGTGTCCTGTTCCGGAAGCGTCCCGGCCATCCGGCTGTCGCCGAACGTCCGCTGTTCTTCCGAGTGAGCACTCCAGAACAATATCCGGCGTTCCGTGATAGCACGGTCAAATGCGGACAACAACACCCTTGGGTTGACATTCTTCTTGAAGAAGGCGTCAAACACCGCTGCGGCCGAGGACGCGAAGTAGGCGTCCTGCTGCGCGGTGTCCAGCCGCTGGTAGGTCTCGTTGAGGACGGTCTGCACGACCTTCTCGCTGGCCAGCGGCACCCCACCGGGCACCAGCACCGGACCGGTCGCCTTGAGCAGGTAGGACAGCACCACCGGGTCGACGGCGAGCACGCCGTCGACGGCGGTTCCGGTCTTGCGCCGGAACATCTCCCGGTACAGGGCGGCGGCGGTCGGGAAGTGCGGGGTGAGGTTCACATCCGCGGGGTAGATGCCCGGCAGGTCGGTCCAGATCGCCCGGGTCTCGGCGGGCAGCTTGAGCGCCGGCGTGAACTGGCCGAGGGACGCGCTGCTGCCCTGGCGGCCCATCCGAACCCGTCCGCCCTCGGCCTCGATCATCGCGTACGCGCCGAACATGCCACCGGTGGCCCGCAACTCGGCCAGGTTCTGCGAGACGAGCAGGTAGCGCCGCGGGCCACCGCCGCCGAGCAACGGCGGCAGCAGCCGCGCGCCCTGGTCGGCGGCGGCAGTGAGGCTGGCCAGCCGGTCGATCTCGCCACGGAGGTCGGTCAGCGCCTGCCGGACCTGGCTGAGCAGCCGGTCGGCCGGCACGCTGGCCAGGTCGCGACGGGTGCCCTGCACCGCGTCGTTCACCCGCGTCAGCTCTGCCGAGACCGACGCGAGCCGCGCCAGGTCCAACCGGCCGCCGGCCGGCACGAGGCTGGTCAGGTCCGTGCGCAGCAGGCTGGGGAACGCCCGCCGGGCCAGGTCGTCGATGGCGACGGCGATCAGACGGACCGCGTCGAGGTCGTCGCCGGCGACCGGGGTACGCCGACCGATCTTCCAACTCGGGTCGGCTGTGGCGGCCCGGGCCGCGCCGGACTGCTCCTGGAGGGCGGAGAGGGTCCGCAGGGCGCGATCGGTGTCCCCGCCCACGACCTGGGCGCTCAACTCCCGGGCCAGGCCGGCGGCGTTGATCAGGTGTGCGCGCGCCTGCCAACCGCGAAAGCCGACCCATCCGCCCGCGGCCAGCACCAGCGATCCCACCACCAGGGCACCGAGCAGGGCACGTCGCAGTCGCGCTCGCCGACGACGCCGGGACCGGCTTCGCCGTCGACGCGGCCGTTCGCTCTCCGTCACACCACACTCCCGTTTGCCGGAATCGGACAGCCCGTCGGATTCCTAGACGTTCTTAGCACGTTACGAGGACTCTCGTACCGTTATGGCAATTAACGTCCTTTACGCAAGGTTTCCTCGCGACGTCCCGCCGCCTGCGGAACGCGGCCCGCGGCCTCGTGCAGCAGGCGTTCGATCCGGTCCACGCCATCCGGCAGGGACATCTCCCGCAGGTACGTCTGTCGTCCCCGGCGCCCCATCTCGGTGCGTGCGGGCGGCGGGATGGTCGCGGCAAGCCAGAACCGGTCGGCCAGCGCGGCCCAGTCCTCGGGAGGGCAGGACAGCCCGGCCCGGGCGCGCTCGACCAGATCGGCGGTGTCCCCGCCGGCCGACGCGACGACCGGCGCGGCACACGAGAGCGCGGCCTGCAGCTTGCCCGGCACCATGCCGCGAAGCTCGGGCAGGTCGCGCAGCATGATCAGCTGGTAGTCGGCGGCGGCGTAGAGCTCAGGCATGTCGACAGGTGAGCGCCGATCCAGGAAGCGGACGTTCTCCGCCTTGAGGTCGGCGGCGAGCCCCCGCACCCGCCGCTCGTCCGCGCCCGACCCGACCAGGACCAGGTCCATCGTGCGGTCCAGCGCCGCCGCCGCCCGTACCGCCGTCTCCAGCCCCTGACGAGGCCCGATGGTCCCGGCATGCATGACCACGCACCGGCGATCCCGGCGGACCATCTGCCGGGCCGCCGCGCCGGGGGTCGCCGGGTAGAAGATGCGCTCGTCCGTCCAGTTGAGGACCAGGTGGACCCGGCCCGGGTCGGCACCGGCGGCGACCACCAGGTCGCGCATCGACGGCGCCGCCACGGCGACCCGCGCCGCGGACCGGTAGATGCGGGTCATCGCGGCACCCATCCGCGCGGACCAGCGTCCGTCGCCTGCCGCGTCGACGCCGTCGCGCGCCCAGACATCCTGTACGTGCAGCACCACCGGCACCCTCGCGAGCAGGCGGAGCACGGCGGCGGTGGCGAACGTGGTGGCCGGCAACTGGAAGACGTAGAGGGCGTCCACGTCAGCCAGGAACCGCCGTGCCGCCAGCGAGGCGCTTCCGGCGAACGACAGGTAACTGGCCATCCGCGCTCCCGGGGAAGCGGCCCCACCGGAGATGCGTGGCACTCGCCGGACCGTCAGCCGTCGGCTGTGCGTCTCGTGGTGCCACCGCTGCCGCCACCCTGGATAGACGTGGCCGCCCGGGTAGTCGGGAAATCCGGTGAGGACGCGGACCTCGTGCCCGCGCGCCGCCAACTCCTCGGCGAGGCTGCCCGGAATGAACGCCGGCTCGGGTGGGAAGTGGTACGACAGGATGCCGATCTTCACCGGAGCACCGCCGGTGGGCACGGATCGATCTCGGCCGGCGCGGCACCGCGTCCGACGGACGGCCGGCCCGCGTACGATGCCGACAACCCCTCGCCGCGCGTCCCCCGGCGCCGACGCACCACCCTCGCGGTGCGGCGGTCCGTGTCCGCACCCACGAGAGGGCTTCCGATGGCCGACCGCGTGCTGTTCGTCTGCCACGCCAACCTGTGCCGCTCGCCGATGGCCGAGTTCCTGGCCCGCCGACTGCTGGCCGACCGGCCGGTGCTGGTGTCCAGCGCCGGCACCGACGCGATGGACGGGATGGCCATGCACCCGTACGCGGCGCAGATCGCGACCGAGGAGGGCGGCGATCCGGCGGCGTTCGCCAGTCGGACGCTGCGGGCCGAACACCTGACCGAAGCGACCCTCGTGCTGACCGCGACGCGCCGGCAGCGGTCGGTGTGCACCGCACTGGCGCCGGGAGCGCTGCACCGGACGTTCACCCTGCGCCAGTTCGGCCGGCTGGCGGCGGCGGCCGAGCCGCCGACCGAATCGGCCGACGATCCGCTGCGGGCCGCGATCGCCGCCGCCGCCCACGCCCGGGGGCGGCTGCAACCCGCCGCCCCGAACGCGGACGACCTGCGGGACCCGATCGGCGGCACCGCCGCCGACTTCCGACGCTGCGCCGAGGAGATCGAACGCTCGCTACGACCCCTCGCCGCGCTCATCGGGGCAACCGGGTGAGTTCCTGGGTACGGTCGCTGACGCCGTTGTTGACCCCCGCGCCCTCGCTGTGCCGGGCTGCGGGGGCCCGGTCGGTCGGGACCGACTGCGCGGCGTTCGAGGCGACCACCCGGTAGGCCTCGTACTGGTACGCCTCGGCCTTGGCCACCTTCGCCATGTTCAGCACACAGCCGAGCAGCCGCACCGAGACCGAGTGCAACGACCGGGCCGCCGCGGCAACCTGGGCCCGCGACGTACGGCCCTGCTGGCTCACCAGCAGTGCCCCGTCGGCCTGGACGGCCACCACGACACCGTCGGTCACCGCGAGCAGCGGCGCGGTGTCGATGATCACGATGTCCGCGGACTCACGCAGCGCGAGCAGCAGGTCCGCCATCGCCTTGGAGCCGAGCAGTTCGCTCGGGTTGGGCGGCGCGGAACCGCTGGGCAGCACCAGCAGGGACTTGTCGCCCCAGCGCTGCACCACGTCACCGACCTGGACGTCACCGACGAGCACGTCGGTGAGACCGACACCGGCGTCCAGGCCCAGGTAGTCGTCGACCTTCGGGCGGCGCAGGTCGGCGTCGACCAGCAGCACCCGCCAGCCGGCCTCGGCCAGCGCGATGGCCAGGTTGCAGGACATCGTCGTCTTGCCCTCGCCCTGCAGGGCACTGGTCACGGCGATGACCCGGGCGGGTTCGTGCACGTCCACGAAGCGCAGGTTGGTCCGCAGCTTGCGGACGGCCTCCGCGCGGGCCGACGTCGCGGCTTCGCCGACGATCAGCGGGGCCGTGCGGGCGGCACTCTCGAACGGGATCTCACCGAGCAGCGGGCTTCCGGTCGCGCGTTGCAGGCCAGCGGCGTCCCGCAGGCGGATGTCGGCGACGCCGCGCAGGATCGCCAGGCCGACGCCGAGCACCAGACCGAGCAGGCCGCCGAGCATGAGGTTGCGCAGCGGCTTCGGCGAGACCGGACTCGCGGTGACCCGTGGGCCACTGACCACCTCGATCTTGATGGGCGCCTTGCCCTCGGGTGGCGTCTCGACCTTCTGCACGAGTTCGACGAACTTGGCGGCGAGGGTCTCGCTCACCCGCAGGGCCCGGGTCTGGTCGGTGTCCGTGACAGAGGCCCGCAGCAGGACGGTGCCCGTCTCGGTGGCGGTGGTCACGCGGCGCTGCACCTCGTCCGCGGTGAGCCCGACCGGGGTGTCGGCGGCCACGCTCTGCGCCAGGCGGTCGCTGCTGAGCAGGTCGGCGTACGACTTGACACGCTGCTGGAGGAAGAGACCGCCCTGGTAGGCGTCGGTGACGCCCTGGTTGGGGGTGGTGACGAAGAAGGTCACCGAGGCGACGTACCGGGGCTTGGCCCGTACGGTCACGAACGCCGAGACGCCCAGGGCCACCATGACCGTGACCAGTACGACCCACCAGTGCCGACGCACGTGGCGCAGTTGGCGGAGCAGGTCCATCAGGATTGCCTCCGGGCGCGTCCGGTTACGCCAAAGAACTTCACGAAAACCCCCAAGGTCGTCTGTCAACTCGTGAAACCATTAAAGCCCCTCATAGGGCTTATGTCCGGAGTTATGTATTTTCGACGCGACCAACTGCGCCCGCATGACCAACCCGACAAAGGGCCATTCGGCAGCGGCGATGGCCGGAAAAGTCGGCGACCGATTTCCCGCGGCCCCGCCCGGCCGCCGCGTTTCACCCATGCCGATCAGCGCCCTCCGGCCGTCCGGATAGGGTGGACAGCGGTGTGCCGGGAAGTCTGGTCGGCGATTGGGTCCCTGCCGTCCCGACACCCGAGGTGAGCCCCTCCATGACCGGCCGCACCCCCTCCACCGATCGGCCGCGCGTCCGGCTCCTCTCCCGGTCGTCCTGGCCCGAGGCCCGGCACCTGGCCGAGGTGCTGCGCACCGAGACAGTCGGCGGCGCCCTGCTGCTACTCGGTGCCGTCGTCGCACTGATCTGGGCGAACTCGCCGTGGAGCGGGGCGTACGTCCGCCTCGGCGCCTGGGTGCCGTGGGCCGGCGGCGAGCGCTGGCACCTCGACCTGAGTCTCGCGACCTGGGCAGCCGACGGGCTGCTGGCCATCTTCTTCTTCGTGGTCGGCTTGGAGCTCAAGCGCGAGTTCGTCGCCGGCGACCTGCGCGATCCCCGACGCGCGGCGCTTCCGGTGGTGGCCGCCCTGGGTGGGATGGCGCTGCCGGCACTGATCTACGTGGCGGTGCTTCTCGGCACCGGCGGCGAGGGACTGCGGGGCTGGGCCATCCCGACCGCCACCGACATCGCCTTCGCGCTGGCCGTGCTCGCGGTGGTCAGCTCACACCTGCCCCAGGGCCTGCGCGCCTTCCTGCTCACCCTCGCCGTGGTCGACGACCTGTTCGCGATCACCATCATCGCGGTCTTCTACACCGCCGACTTCCACCCACTACCCCTGCTCGCCGCGCTCGCCCCGATCGGGCTCTTCGCCTGGCTGGTGCAGCGTGGCCGGACCTGGTGGTGGGCTCTCATCCCGCTGGCGGTCACCACCTGGGCCCTGGTGCACGCCTCCGGTGTGCACGCCACCGTCGCCGGCGTGCTGCTCGGCTTCACCGTTCCCGTACTGACCCGAGCCCGGGGCGGCACCCCTGCCACGCCCGACCGATCGGAGCCCGGCGACGCGGACGCGGGCGGGCTCGCCGCACACCTGGAACACCGGTGGCGACCCGTGTCGGCGGGCATCGCCGTACCGGTCTTCGCCCTCTTCGCGGCCGGCGTGACACTTCGTGGCAGCGATCTGGGTGCCCTGTTGACCGATCCGGTGGTGATCGCCGTGGTGGCCGGCCTGGTGGTCGGCAAGAGCATCGGGATCTTCGGCTCGACCTACCTGCTGGCCCGGTTCACCCGCGCCGAGCTGGACGAGGACATCACCTGGCCCGACCTGGGCGGGATCGCCCTGCTGGCCGGGGTCGGGTTCACCGTCTCCCTGCTCATCGGCGACCTGGCGTTCGGCGCGGGCAGCACCGCCGACCAACGGGTCAAGGCGGCGGTGCTCACCGGGTCGGTGATCTCCGCGATCCTCGCCGGCGTTGTGCTGGCCCGCCGCAACACCGCGTACCGGCGGGTGGCCGAGAAGGAGCGACTCGACGCCGACGGCGACGGCGTACCCGATGTCTATCAGCGGCCCGGTCGCGACTGACCGGGCCGGCCGGCGGCCGGGTCAGCGGCGGCGGTCGTCGCTGGGCCGCCGGTCCTCGGTCTCGTCTGCCAGGGCGTCGGCCGTGGGCGCGGTGAGGTCGTCGCCGGGCACCGCCACCTCCTCCGCGAGGTCCTGCTCGTCGGGCTTGCCGCCGGCCTGCGGCTCGGGAGCGGTGGCGCCGCCGGCGTACCCGTACTCGTTCGGTTCGTCGTGCCGGCTCATGTGGTTATCCTCCCGCTTTCGACTGTTTCGCTGGTACCGCCCACGGTAGGCCGTGCTCGTCGTCCCCGCAGCGTGGCGGAGATTGTCGCCGTGACCAGGGTGGCGGGTGACTCAGCGCCGCCGCGAGCAGTTGACGCAGCGCGACGATCGCCGCGACGGCGGCCAGGCGACCCCAGGCCGGCTCGCCCGCGAGCCGGAGCAGGCCGGCCGCCGTCAGCAGGTCCAACAGCACCCGTACGGCGACCCGCACGTCGCCGGTGCACAACGCCGTGACGACCCCGGCGACCAACGCCGCCGCGGTCACCGCCTCGACCAGGGCATCGATCACGGCCGCCGCTGCCCATCGGCGACCTGCCGCTGCTCCTGTTGGATCTCCCGGCCCAGGAAGTAGTTCAGCGCCGTCCGGATCGTGGCGATCGCCGCCAGCTGGCCGATCTGGGTGAACGACGGGGACACCGCGGTCCGCAGGACGTCGGCCGCCAGCTGGAACTCCAGGCCGAGCGTCAGGAACCGGCCCAGCGACAGACGGATCGGGGTGAAGACAGCGGCGGTGCGGTGCCGCAGCCCCTCGGTCAGGAACCGCACCGCCGCCCAGAGAGCACCTACGACGATCACCAGGGCGCCGGCCGCCTCCACCACGGCGACCAGCACCTCGTCGCCGTGGCGCAGCAGCTCCGCCGGCTCCACCCGCAGGCGTTACCCGCCACCGGGGCAGCTAGTCGGCGCTCACGTCAGCTCGTTGACGGCCTCCAGGATCAGCCAGAGGCCACTGATGGCGAAGAGCACCGCCGCGCCGTACTTGATGGTCTTCTCCGGCAGGCGGCGGCCGAGCATCCGACCGACCAGGATGGCCAGCGCGTCCGCGGCCACCATGCCGACCGTGGAGCCGAGCCAGGTGCCGAACCAGCCGTACTTGGTGGCCAGGGTGATCGTCGCGAGCATCGTCTTGTCGCCCAACTCGGCCAGGAAGAACGCCACCGAGACCGCCACGATCGCCCTCTTGCTGGTCTTCTCGGCCTTGCGCTTCTCCTCCTCGGTGAGCGTGTCACCGCGCAGCGTCCACGCGCCGAAGCCGAGGAACGCGACGCCGGCCACCAGGGAGATCCACTCGGTGGGCAGCACCGCGCCGAGACCCGAACCGATGGCGACCGACGCCAGGTGCACGACCGCCGTCGCGACGGTGATACCGAGCAGCACCGGGAGCGGCTTGAACCGCGTGGCGAACGTCAGCGCCATCAACTGGGACTTGTCTCCCAGCTCGGCGACGAATATGACACCGAAGCTGATGACCAGCGCGGCGAGGAATCCCTCCATGACATCCTTCCGGTTTCCGCCGGGAGGAGGTACGGGGGCGCCCTCGACCCGGCTGCGACAGCCTGAGCCGAAGGTCTCGCCCGCCCCGGAGACCGGGGCCGCGTGGCCGGATGCGGAACGCACCAGTATGTCGACCACGACATTGGGGGCTACTCCCCTTCGCGCGACCAGCCTAACCGATCACCCCGGCGCACCGGACGTCGCGGGTGAACAGCACCTCACCGCGCCCGGGCCAACGTCACCCCGAAGAGCCCGCCCGGGTCGGTCCAGAAGTGCGCCGCCGTGAAATCCGCCGCGTCCAGCTCGGCGGCCACCCCCTCCGGACGGAACTTCGCCGACACCTCCGTCCGAAGCTCCTCCCCGGCGTCGAACGCCACCGAAAGGTCCAGCACACGCACCCGCATCGGCCGTGTCGCCCGCAGCCGCATCTCGATCCACTCCTGCTCCGGGTTCCAGCGGGCGACGTGCGTGAACGCCTCCGGGTCGAAGTCCGCGCCCAACTCCCGGTTGACCACGTACAGCACGTTGCGGTTGAACTCGGCCGTGACTCCGGCCGCGTCGTCGTACGCCGGCACGATCACCGACGGGTCCTTCACCAGGTCGGTGCCGAGCAGCAGCCAGTCGCCGACCTCCAGCGCGGCGCGCATCGCGGCCAGGAACCCGGCCCGCTCGGCCGGCAGCAGGTTGCCGATCGTGCCGCCCAGGAACACCACCAACCGTCGACCACCGGTCGGCAGTCGGTCGAGCTGGCGGGTGAAGTCGCCCACGATCCCCCGCACGCGCAGCCCCGGATAGTCGGCGGCGATCTGCGCTGTCGACCCGAGCAGGGCGCTGACCGACACGTCGAGTGGGACGAACGTGCCGAGTCCTCCCCGGCGGGTGAACGCGTCCAACAGCAGTCGGGTCTTCTCCGACGAGCCCGAGCCCAGCTCGATCAGGGTCTTCGCGCCGGTCAGGGCCGCCACGTCGTCGGCGTGCGCGGCCAGCACCGCCCGCTCGGCCCGGGTCGGGTAGTACTCCGGCAGCCGGGTGATCTCCTCGAACAGCTCGCTGCCCCGCGAGTCGTAGAACCACTTCGGCGGCAGCCACTTGGCCTCTGCGGTCAACCCGGCCCGGACGTCCGCACGCAGACCACGCTCCAGGTCCCGCGGTTCGAGGTAGATCTCCAACGGTTCCGCGCTCATCCCCCCGCCTCCCTGCTGTCGTCAGACACCTCGCCCAGCCCGACCGGCACGGCTCACCGGATCGGCAGTTCGCACACCCGCACCTCGTCCGTCGTGGCGGCGACCAGACGCTGCTGCGGCACCGGCCGCCACCCGGGGTCGTCGTCGTGCGGCTCGGACGCCAGCACCACCGAGTCCGCCGCCGCGCGCACCGACAGCGCGTGGCCGAACGTGGTGGCCACCACCCGCCGCCCGTCGGTGAGCAGCACATTCAGTCGCGACCCCGGTGCAGCCGCGGCGACCTCGACCACCGTCCGGGCGACCGCCTCGCCCGGGTCGTCGCCGGCGCGCAGCCGATGCCGCACCAGCGCCCACAGCAGCGCCGAGTCGGTGGCCGCGTCCAGGGTCAGCAGGTCACGCACCGGCAGGCCGGCGGCGAGCGGCACCATCGAGTCGGGCCAGCCCCGGATCACCCCGTTGTGGCTGAACAGCCACCGGTCCTCGGCGAACGGGGCGGCGGCGCCGTCGAGCACCGCCATCCCCACCGTGGCGGAACGGACCGCCGCCAGCACCGCGCCGGCCCGGGTCACCGCCGCCAGCTCGGCGATCGTCGGGTCGCTCCAGATCGGCTGGGCACGCCGGTACCGCACCGGAGCGCCGCCGTCGGGATACCAGCCGACGCCGAACCCGTCGGCGTTGATCGTGCCGCCGCCGCGCATGTCACGCGGCGCCCAGGACTGACGGACCAGCGCGTACGCCGGCTCGAACAGCAACTCGGCCAGCGTGACCGGTGGTCCCAGGTAGGCGAGGTGACGGCACATCAGCGCACCCCGCGTGGCACCGGGTGCCTCACCGCGGCGACTCCTCCGCAGCGGCGTCGCGGGCACAGCGGAAGCCGCTGAAGATCTGCCGTCGGATCGGATAGTCCCAGTTGCGGAACGTCCCCCGGCACGCCGACCGGTCCGTGCCGAACGAGCCGCCGCGCAGCACCCGGTAGTCGTCGCCGAAGAACACCTCGGAGTACTCGCGGTACGGGAACGCGGTGAAGCCGGGATAACCGGTGAACGTGGTCGACGTCCACTCCCACACGTCCCCGATGAGCTGGTGCACACCCAGCGGCGACGCGCCGACCGGGTACGCGCCGACCGGTGCCGGCCGCAGGTGACGCTGGTCGAGGTTGGCGTGCGCCCCGGTCGGCTCGCCGTCGCCCCACGGGTAGCGGCGGGACCGCCCGGTCGCCGGGTCCCACCGCGCGGCCTTCTCCCACTCCGCCTCGGTCGGCAGACGCTTGCCGGCCCACGCCGCGTACGCCCGCGCCTCGTGGAAGCACACGTGCACCACCGGCTCGTCGGGACGTACCGGGTCCCATCGACCGAAGCGCCGGTACGTCCAGCGGTCTCCGTCACGACGCCAGTGCAGGGGCGCGGCGAGCTGCTCACGAACCCGGTGCTCCCAGCCCGCCGCGCTCCACCACCGCCGGTCGGAGTAACCGCCGTCGGCGATGAACGCCTCGTACGCGCCGTTGGTGACCGGTGCGGCGTCGATGACGTACGCGGGCAGGTGGACCTGGTGTGCGGGGCGTTCGTTGTCCAGGGCCCACGGGTCGGTGTCGGTGCCCATCGTGAACTCACCGGCCGGCACCAGCACCTCCCCGCCGACACGGACGGTCGGCTCGGGTGGCGGCGGGGCGTGCAGGACCGCCGGCCCCGCGCGCAGTTGGTGGGTCGCGAGCATCGTCTCGTCGTGCTGCTGCTCGTGCTGCACGATCATGCCGAAGGCGAACCCGTCGGCGACCAGCGGCCGGTCGGTGAAACGCACCGCGTCGAGCAGGTCGTACACCTTGTCGCGGACCGTACCCAGGTAGGCGCGCGCCTCCGCGGGTGGCAACAGGGGCAGCGCCGGGCGGTCCCGGCGGGGCTGCTTGAACGCGTCGTACAGGTCGTCGATGTCGCAGCGGACCGGCTCGCGGCCACCCACGTCGCGTACCAGCCAGAGTTCCTCCTGGTTGCCGACGTGCGCCAGATCCCAGACCAAGGGCGACATCAGCGGAGAGTGCTGGCGCATCAGGTCGGCGTCGTCGACCGCCTCGGTCAGCAGGGCCGTTCGGGAGCGGGCACGCGCCAACTCCCCCGCGATCCGCCCCCGCAACCGTTCCCCGTCGGCCTGGTCCGTCGCACTCGCGCTCACGGTTGCACCCTCCGTCTCGCCGCTCACCGTTCGGCCCTCCGGATGGCGGCCAGTCGCCGCCGTACGCCCTCGTGGATCTCGTCGTGGGTGCCCGCCGGCAGACCCAGCCGGGGCAGGGCGTCCAGGGCCAGGTCGAACAGCGCGGCCGCCGCGGCGGCCAGCGCGGGGTCGGACAGGCCGCGCCGGGCGGCGGTCGACCAGCGGTGGGCCACCGGCTCGCTGATCGAGTACGCCGCGCACACGGTGCCCCCGTCGTGGAACAACGCGCTCAGCACCGCCAGCGGGATTCGCCAGCCCCGGTCGGGCTGGGCGTCCAGGTACCGCAGCTCCAGGTAGCCGCGCGGCCGCACCGGCGGGAAGAGGGTGCTGACGTGGTAGTCGAGGTCGTCGGTGGTGGGCGGGCGGGGCAGCGCGCCGTCGAGCCAGTCGCCGAATGTGACACCCGGCGGCGGGGTCCAGTCCTGGCCAGGCCGGCGCAGACAGAGCAGCGGCGCGCCGAACACGTAACGGGTCCAGGTGGCCGTCGGATTCTCGGCGGCCGTGCCGGGCGTCCACACCGGGCGGGTACGAGCCGGGTCGATGGCCAGCCAGGCGGCCATCCGCGCGGACGCCCAACCAGTGCGCTGCCCGGCGTGTCGGCTGGCCGAGGCGAACGCCGCGAGCATCGGCGGACCGATGGCGTGGGCCGCCGCCCAGCGCGCCCCGACCTGGTCCGGCTCACCGACGTCGAGGCAGACCTGGAGGCCGGCGGTGCTGTACATCATCGTCCGGCCGGCCGGACCGCGCTCGTCGAACACGCGGCGCATGGCCCGGTAGCGGGGGGTTTCCACCACCGGGCGGGGCCGACGGTGCGGGTCGATACCGCTGCGACCCAGGGTCAGGCCGACGGCGGCCAGCAGGCCGTTCACCTGGGCGATGTCGGCCTCGGTGGCCTGGATCAACACGCCGGTCGAGGTGCGCGGCGGGGTGGAGACCTCCAGCTGGCCACCCGGTTCGAGGGTCACCGTGCCGCCGTGTCGCAGCGGCTCGGCGGGGCTGGCCGGATCCAGCGTGACGGGGCTGTGCCGCCCCAGTGCCGCCCGCAACCGGGCCGGGTCGACCGGGCGGGCGGGATCGGCGACATCGTGCACGGTCCATTCCAGTTCGACACCCGTGTACGTCGGGGGGCCGGTCTTGAAGCAGATGCGTGCGAGATGTCGGAATGCGGCGGCGGAGTCGCGCAGGATCACGCTCCGGTCCAGCTCCGGCGACGTCACCATCGGTGCAGCCTCCTTCGTCGTGCGACGACCGCGGGCGCCGTGCCTCGACTGGAACGCGCGCGCCACCGCGGGCCCGGCCGTCGACGCTTTCTCGACAGCGTCGGCGGGGCCACCATTTCCTGTCTAACAGACGCGCTTCCCGGTGCAGGGCAGAACGAACCGCGCCGGTCGTACGCTCAGTTGGCGGCCGGTCCCGCCGGATGCGAGGGCTTGACCTTCTTCGGGCCGGGTGGCGTCGCCGCCGGGGACGGTTCGGCGGCCGGCGTCGGTCCCGGCGGAGCGGACGGTGCCGGTGACGGGGACGACGGCTTCGTCTCGGGGACCAGTCGCTGGCAGTACTCCTCGACAGCGGCGACCCCACCGGCGGCCGTCACCAGCCGCTGGAAGGCGGGCGTCCGTAGCGCCTTCTCCCGCTGCTCGGGCTTCTTGGCCCGCCAGGCACGGCACAGCCCGTGGACCTGACCGTCGGGCGTCGTGCCGACCGACGGCGAGGCGGACGGAAGGGGGTGTCTGGACGGCGTCGGTCCGCTGGGCCCGGTGGAGGCCGTCGCCGCCGGGCCGGTGGTGCTCGGTGGCGCGCTGGTCGGCACAGCCGGCGGCGGTGGATCGGGCGCCTTGTCCAGGCCGGCCGCGGCGAACGCGACACCGGCGGTGGCCGTGGCGGCGAGCGCGCCGAGCCACGCGACCGCGCTGGTGGTGAGCCGGAGACGGCGTGGGCGTCGGGCCACGGCGGGTGCGGGAGCGGCACGGGCGGCACGGAACGCGGCCATTGCGGCCTCCTCGCCCGCCAGTTCCCCCGGCCGGACCGGGCCCGCGGCAGCGGCGAGCAGCCCGGCCAGTGGATCGACGGACGCGTCCGGGTCGGTGACGGCGTCGCCGCGGGTGGCGTCGAACATCCGTTCGGTCTCGGCGCGGCCGGCACGCCGGTCCGGCCGGTACGGGTTCATGCGGAATCCCTTCACGTCAGCCGTCCGCCTGCTCGGCGTGGGACGTCTGCCGGGATCGGCCGATCCGTCGACGGGCCGGCGGAACCACCTCGGCGCCGAGCGGCGGTGTGCTCGGCGCTCCGGGCACCGTGCGCCGCAGACCGGCGGCCTGGGTCGTGGCGTCGCCATCGGCCGCTGGCGTCGGTACGGTCTGCCCGTCCAGCAGGGCGGCGAGTCGCCGCAGCCCACGGTGGGCGGCGGTCCGTACGGCGCCGGCCCGACGGCCGAGCACCCGACCGGCGGACTCCGCGTCCAGCCCGATCACGGCCCGCAACAACACCGCCTCGGCCTCGCGGGGTGGCAGCGTGGCGATCAACGCCAGCGCCGCCTCGGTGCTGATCGTCTCGCCGGCCCGCTCGGCGGTGTCGCCGTCGCCGGCCAGGTCGGTGAGCGCCTGCACCGGCACCGGCAGCGACGGTCGTCGCCGCATCCGCCGCAGGTGGTCCATCGCCCGGTTGCGGGCGATGGTGACCGTCCAGGCGCGGAACTCGCCGCCGGTGAAGGTGGGCAGGTCGCGGGAGATCTGCAACCAGGCCTCGGAGGCGACGTCCTCGGCGTCCGCCCCGACCAGGGCCGTCAGGTAGCGCAGCAGGCCCGGCTGGAGGCTGCGGTACAGAAAGCGGAACGCGTCCTCGTCCCCGGCCTGCGCGGCGGTGACCGCGTCGGACAGTTCGCCCGTCATCGGCGGCTCACGGAGCGGCCTGAACGCTCCGGGACCACACACGCCGGCGGCGTGGGCGATTCGCGAACCGTCGACACCGCACCCGCCTCCCCCACCGAATCCGATTCGGGCCCGCGTCCGGGCCGGCCGGGGCGTCCACACCCGGCGCGATGGCGCTCGACGCGCTGCCCGTCGGGCGGCCCGAGCCGGGCTAACGGTAGGAGGGGACCACCGACGCGACAAGTTGGGAACGCATTACGGAAGAGTGACAATTATCAAGCCGTCCCACCGGCGCGGCGCGGTAACGGCCAACGACCGTCCGACGCTCCCGACCCCAGACGGCTCACTTCGGCGGCGACCGGGCGAGCGTCCGCCGGAATGTGTCACTTTTTGTGACCTGGCGTCATCGTGCCGTCACAGACCGAGCCGGCCCTCGCAGGTCGTCCCGGTGGACCGACGGGTACGACCACACGGCCGATCCACCACGGCGCGCCGTTGTCCGCCACTCTGGGTACGGTAATGCTGTGTTGTCATCGGAGGTCGTGCTCAGCGGTCGGTACCGCCTGGACGAACGTGTCGCCACGGGCGGCATGGGCGACGTCTGGCGTGCCTCCGACCTGGTCCTCGGCCGACAGGTCGCGGTCAAGGTCCTGCTGCCGGCGCTGGTCTCCGACCCGGACTTCATCGCCCGCTTCCGGGCCGAGGCACGGATCATGGCCGCGCTGCGGCACCCCGGCATCGTCCAGGTGTACGACTGCGGCGAGGACGACCTGCCCGACGGCGGCCGGGCCGACTACCTGGTCATGGAGTTCGTCGAGGGTGAGCCGCTGTCCAAGCGGATCGAGGCGGCCGGTCGCCTCGACGTGGCCGAGACGATGTCGATCGTGGCCCAGGCGGCGCACGCGCTGGGCGCGGCGCACCGGGGCGGCATCGTGCACCGCGACGTCAAGCCCAGCAACCTCCTGGTGCAGGAGGACGGCACGGTCGTGCTGGTCGACTTCGGCGTCGCCCGCTCCACCAACGTCACGAGCATCACCAGCACCAACGCGGTGCCCGGCACCGCTCTCTACATGGCGCCCGAGCAGGCCGCCGGTCGACCGGTCAGCGGCGCCACCGACATCTACGCGCTCGGCGCCGTCGCGTACTGCTGCCTCACCGGCGGTCCGCCGTTCACCGGTGACAACCCTCTCCAGGTCGCCGTCCGGCACCTCGACGACGAGCCGCCGGAGCTGCCGCACGAGATCCCCGAGGCGGTCCGGGCCCTGGTGTCGCGGGCCCTGGCGAAGGACCCGCTGGAGCGCTTCACCAGCGGGTCGGCGATGGCCGAGGCGGCCCGCACCGCGGTCACCGGCGGCGAGCCGCCGACGGCGTTGGCGCTGCGCGAGGCCGGTCCGGGCACCCGCACCGACGTGCCGGTCGGCGCGGCGGTGGCGGGCACGGCCGACACCGGACGTCAGCGGCGGCGTGGGCCGCTGGTCGGCGCGGCGGTGGCGATGCTGGTCGCGCTGATCGGCCTCGGCGCGGCGCTGGGCGCGGCGCGCAACACCGGCAACGATCCGGCCGTCAAGCTACCGACGAACGCGCCGTCGCAGAGGCCGACCCAGCAGGCGGAGTTGCCGGCGGCGAACGAGCAGACCAGTGACGATCCGAGCCGGCCGAACCGGCCGAACGTCCCGGACGCCACCACGTCCGCGTCGGCCAGCGCCACCCCGAGCGCACAGCCCAGTCAGTCGTCCACCCCGCCGTCGCCGACGCCGAGCGCGACCACCGCGCCGCCACCCAGCGACCCGCCGAAGACCCCGTCGTCGCCGAGCAACTCGCCGGCGACCGACCCGAGCCCCTCCACCGATCCACCGACCGGCCCCGAGGACCCGGCAGGCAACTGACCAGCCGTCCCACCAGCACCGATATCCCCAAAACGGACTTACGTCGCCGAAAACCACTCTAGGCTCTCCGCAGGTCATTTCCACCGACTGCCGCGGGAGCCCGGGTGAGCGCTGAGAAGCTGGTCGTGATCGGCCAGGGGTACGTCGGACTGCCGCTGGCGATGTGCGCCGTCGAGGCGGGCCTGGACGTCGTCGGCCTCGACGTCGACGCCGACCGGGTGAAGCGGCTCGCGTCGGGTGAGTCGTTCATCGAGGACATCCCCACCGACCGGCTGGGCCGCGCGCTGGGCAGCGGCCGGTACCGCCCGAGCACCGAGTACACCGACGCCGAGGGTTTCGACATCTGCGTCATCACGGTGCCCACCCCGCTGCGCGACGGGACTCCGGATCTGAGCTTCGTCGAGCAGGCCGGTATCGGCATCGGCCCGTACGTGCGGCCGGGCTGCACGGTCATCCTGGAGTCGACCACGTACCCCGGCACCACCGAGGAGCTGCTCCGGCCGCTGCTGGAGTCGGCCAGCGGGCTGAGCAGCCCCGGTGACTTCCACCTCGGCTACAGCCCGGAGCGGATCGACCCCGGCAACCCGACCTGGCGACTGGAGAACACCCCGAAGGTGGTCTCCGGCATCGACGCGGTGTCCCTCGCCCAGGTGCAGGGGTTCTACCAGCGCATCGTGGAGCGGACCGTCGCCGTCGACTCCACCCGCGTCGCCGAGTTGACCAAGCTGATCGAGAACACGTTCCGCCAGGTCAACATCGCGCTGATCAACGAGCTGACGATGCTCTCGCACCACCTGGACATCGACGTCTGGCAGGCGATCGACGCCGCCGAGACGAAGCCGTTCGGGTTCCTGCCGTTCCGGCCCGGTCCGGGCGTCGGCGGGCACTGCCTGCCGATCGACCCGTGCTACCTGTCCTGGCAGGTCAAACGGCGTCTCGGCCGGCAGTTCCGGTTCATCGAGCTGGCCAACGACATCAACCACGAGATGCCCGAGCACGTCACGCAGCGGATCATGGCAGGGCTTAACCGGGCCGGCCGCGCGGTGAGCGGGGCTCGCCTGCTGCTGCTCGGACTCGCGTACAAGAAGAACACCGGCGACATGCGCGACTCCCCCGCCGTCGACGTGGCCCGCCGGTTGCAGGCGCTCGGCGCCGAGGTGCACGCGGTCGAGCCGTACGCGGAGGCCCACCAGATTCCCGCCGGGGTCACCGTCGTCGGGCTCACCGAGCGGGAGGTGCGGACCGCGGACGCGGTGGTGGTGGTCACCGACCACGACTGCTTCGACTACGACCTGGTCGTTCGGCACGCCCGCTACGTCTTCGACACCCGCAACCGGTGCGTCGGCGAGATGGTCGAACGCCTCTAGGCCCGGCACCGCTGGCCGGTCCCGCCGCCGGGGAAGGCGACGGGACCGGCCGGCGGATGTCGCCCCCGACAGGCTGGACAGCCCGGTCCCGGACGACGACGCCGCAGCGGGCGGTCACTGGTCGGCGAGGGCCTCGACGACAGGCCGCGACAGTGCCCGGCGGGCCGGAAGCACCGAGGCGAGCAGAGCGGCCAGCACGGCCACGCCGAGGATCGACCCGAGCTGGCCCAGTGGCAGCACCACGTGGAAGTCCCCACCGAGGCGGGCCAGCAGCGCCATCCCCGCCGCGCTGACGCCGGCGCCCAGCCCGATGCCGAGGACCGCCCCGACCACCGCCATCAGGATCGCCTCGACCGCGAGCATGGCCCGCATCCGGTTCCGGGTCAGTCCGACCGCCCGCAGCACGCCGTTCTCCCGGGTGCGTTCGACCACCGACAGGCTCAACGTGTTCGCCACGCCGACCAGTGCGATAACCACGGCCAGGCCGAGCAGCGCGGTGACGAAGGCCAACAGCATGTCCACCGTGCCGGTGAGCATTTTCTTGTACGCGCCCTGATCCATCAGGTTCACCGTCGGATAGCGGGCCAGCACCGCCCCGATCGCGTCGCGGGCCGCTTTGGCGCTCACGCCGCCGGCGGGGTCGATCTCGGCCAGGAAACCCCTCTCGCGGGGAAAGAGCGCGGCGAAGTCCGCGTCGTCCATCTCGACGACGTGCCCCTCGGGCACCGCGCCGGCGACCATGGCCGACGCATCGGCGGCGACGAGCGCTGCCACCCGGAACGGTCGCCCCGCGATGGTGACGGTGGAGCCGACCTGCCAACCGCGCGCCTGCGCCAACTCCCGGTGCACCAGGACCTGCCCCGGCCCGAGTCGCCCGACGTCGCCGGCCAGCACTCCGGTCAGCGTCCGACCGACAAGCGCCGGATGGGCCGCACGGACCTCGATGTCACCGGTGACGGTGCTGCGCTGCTCGTGCACCACACCCAACTCGGGGCGCGCGGCCAGCTCACCGGCGAGCGCGGCGGGCAGGTTCTGACCGATGCCGCTGACCACGAAGTCCGTGCCGATCTGGGCATCGACGCTGCGCTCGATGCCGTCCTTGGTGCTGCGCGCGCCGACCACGAACGCCGACACCAGCCCGATCCCGATCACCAGGGCGGTCGCGGTGGCGGCGACCCGGCGCGGATTGCGCACGGCGTTGGCCACCGCGAGGCCCACGGTCATCCCGAACAGCCGCCGGGCCGGCCAACCGATCGCCCGGACCAGCGCCGGGACGAGCACCGGCCCGAACAGGACGATCCCGAAGAACGCCAACACGCCGCCGACGGCGACGAGCAGCACCTGACCGGCGCTGGCGGCACCGGCCAGCGCCGCGACGCCGGCACCGAGCACCACCGCGCCGAAGATCAGGCGCAGGCGGCCGGCGCCCCGACCGGGCTGCGCCGCGGCGTCGGTGAGCGCGGCCACCGGGGCGACCCTGGTCCCCCGCCAGGCGGGCACGAGGGCGGACGCCACAGTGAGCGCGGTGCCGAGCAGCAGGCTGGTCAGCACGGTCGAGCCGGCCACGGTCAGCCCACCGGAGAACGGCACATCCAGTGCGGACATCAGCAGCCGCATACCGGCGGCGAGAGCCACCCCGAGCAGCACCCCGAGCACGGACGCGACGAGACCGACCAGCGCCGACTCCAGCACGGCGGCCCGGAAGACCTGCCCCTGGGTCGCGCCCACCAGGCGCAGCAGCGCGGTCCGCCGGGTGCGCTGCGCCAGCACGATCGCGAAGGTGTTGGCGATCACGAAGCCGGCCACCACCACCGCCACCCCGACGAAGATGAGCAGCAACATCGTGAACTGGTTCAGGTCACGGACCGCGTCGTCGACCGCCTCGTCGAGGATCTGCTGACGACCCTTGACGCTGGCGTCGACGCCCCCGACGACCGCGCGGAGCCGCTCGGCCAGCACCGTCTCGGACGTGCCCGGCCGCGCCGCGACCATGATCCGGTCGTAACCGCGCTCACCGCTGACCGCGAGCGCGTCCGGGCCGACCAGACCGATGTACGGGCCGCCGATGTCACGGACGGTGCCGGCCACGTCGACGGTACCGACCAGGGTGTACGGACGGGCAGCGCCGCCGGTGCCACCGACCTGGACCGGGGCACCGAGGGTGAAGCCCTCCTCGGCCACCGTGGACGTGTCGAGCACCACCTCGCCCGCGCGGTCGGGTAGGCGACCGGACACCACGTCGTACGACCGCAGGGCGGCCTCGGTCGGGATCGCGGCGAGCACGGCGTAGCCCAGCACCGGCCGACCGTCCGTGCCGAGCAGCCCCCCGGCGCCGGTCAGCTCCCCGGCCGCGGCGGCCACCCCGTCGACGGCGCGGACCCTGTCGACAAGGCTCGCCGGCAGCTCCGTGTCGCCGCTCGGATAGACGCCGACGTCGGTGTGTCGGTCGAAGGTTCCGGCCCGCTCGTACGCGCCGGCCCGCATCCCGTCGACGAAGATCAGCGTGCCGGCGATGAACGCCACGCCGAGCACGACGGCCAGCGCGGAGAGCAGCATGCGCAGCGCCTCGGCGCGCAGCGAGCGCAGGGTCAAGCGGATCATGTGCGGGCTCCCGGTGCCGGCGCGGATCGGACCCCTCCGACGCTATGGCCGGTCCGACCGGATCGATCTCCACCTGCACGCTCGACCCGCGTACGCCCGAGGTAGCGCTCGGCCGCCCGCCCGTACGACCCGGGTCGTACGGGGGTTTCACCGGCCGGGCGTGACCAGGCCGCTCTCGTACGCCAGCACGACCGCCTGGACCCGGTCGCGCAGGTGCAGCTTCGCCAGGATGCGCCCGACGTGGGTCTTGACCGTGGCCTCGGCCACGTGCACCTTGGCGGCGATCTCGGCGTTGGACAGGCCCTGCGCGACAAGCAGCAGCACCTCCCGCTCCCGCTCGGTGAGCTGGGCCACCCGGGGGTCGACGGTCGGGCCCGCGCCGAGCTGACCGGCGAAACGGTCCAGCAGCCGCCGGGTGATCGACGGGGCGACCACCGAGTCGCCCCGCGCCACCACCCGGATGGCGTCCAGCAGTTCCTCCGGCGGGACGTTCTTGAGCAGGAAGCCGCTCGCGCCGGCCTGCAGCGCGGCGAAGGCGTCCGCCTCGGTGTCGAAGGTGGTCAGCACCAGCACCCGGGGCGGGCCCGACGGCCGATCGGCGCAGAGCCGGCGGGTGGCCTCCACCCCGTCCATGGTGGGCATCCGGATGTCCATCACCACCACGTCGGCCTCGGTACGGGCCAGCACCCGCAGGGCGTCCGCGCCGTCGATGGCCTCCCCCACCACCTCCAGGTCGGGTTGGGAGCTGAGCACCATCCGGAACCCGGCACGCACCAGCGCCTGGTCGTCCACGATCACCACCCGGACCGTCATGCCGCGATCACCTCCGCTGAGGGCTCCGACGGTAGCGGGAGCCGTACCTCCACCTGCCAGCCCCCGGTGGGCTGGGCCCCGGCGGTGAGGCTGCCGTCGTACACCGCCACCCGCTCGCGCATGCCGAGCAGACCGTGACCGCCGGACGGCGCCGGGCTGACCACCGGGCGGCCCCGGCCGTCGTCGACGACCCGGACCACGACGGCCTCGGCGGTGTACGCCAGGGTGACGTCCACGGCGGCCCCGACGCCGGCGTGTTTGAGCGCGTTGGTGAGCGCCTCCTGCACCACGCGGTAGACGGTCAGTTCGAGGCCCGGGGGCAGGGCCGGCGGCTGACCGGTGGCGGTGTCGTGGATGCGCAGCCCGGCGTTGCGGAAGCGGGCCAGCAGGTCGGGCAGCTCGGCCAGCGCCAGCCGGCGGTGCTCCGGGTCGGCGGCCACCACGCCCGCCCCGGTCGGGCCCGCGTCGCGCAGGACCCCGACCAGCCGGCGCATCTCCTCCAGCGCGGAGCGGCCGGTGTCGGCGACCACCTTCACGGCGGTCCGGGCCTGCTCGGGGTCACGGTCGAGCATGAACCGCGCCCCGTCCGCCTGGACGATCATCACCGCCATGCTGTGTGCCACCACGTCGTGCAACTCGCGGGCGATCCGGGTGCGCTCCTCGGCGACCGCCGCGCGGGACTCGGCCTCCCGCTCGCGTTCCAGGGTGGCCGCCCGTTCCTCGAGGCTGAGCACGTAGAGGCGGCGGGTCCGCACGTTCAGCGCGACGAGCCAGACCGCGCCGGTGACCAGCGCGTACCACAGCGCGGTCACCCACCACATGATGACGCCGGGGGTCTGCGCGGCGGCGAGCAGCACGCCCACGGCGGCGACCGCGCCGGCCAGCACGCCGTCGCGCAGACGCCTGCCGTACTTCACGACGCTGTAGAGCGCGATGAGGACGGCGACGTCGAAGGCGAGCGGACCCCAGCCGGCGATCACCTGGACCAGGGCGAGCGCCGCCACGACGACGGTCACCGCGCTCGGGTGGGTGCGGCGGAACAGCAGCGCCACCGCCATGCCGACGCCGACGCCGGCGGCCCAACCGCCGGGCTGTGCCACCGCCGAGGCGAGACCGACGAACGCCACCACGCCGGAGACCGCCACGTCGAAGGCGACGCCGCGCAGGGGGCGGCCGAACAGCGTGCGTCTCACGGTCACCCAGCGTACGGGTCGCCGACGGTCAGGGCGGGGTCAGCTCACGCAGGCGGGTGATCTCGATGGCCTGTTCGGTGGCCAGGGAGGTGGCCAGCTCGTTGAGGGTCGCGTCGACCCCGACCGACAGCAGGTCGGTGGCCATCGTGACGGCCCCCTGGTGGTGCTCGCTCATCATCGCGATGAAGAGTCTGTCGAACTCGACGCCCTGGGCGGCGGAGAGCCGCCGCATCGCCTCGGGGGACTGCATGCCACGCATGCCGGCGTGGTCGTGGCCGGGCGCCGTCTCGGGCAGCCCACGGGTGGAGAGCCAGCCGCGCAGGACGCTGATCTCGGGGCCCTGGCCGGCGCGAATCCGGTCGGCGTAGGCGCGGATGCGGGGGTCGGCCGCGTGGTCCTTCGCGAGCGTGCTCATCTCCAGCGCCTGCTGGTGGTGCGGGATCATCATCTGGACGTAGACGGTGTCCAGGGCGTTGTAGCGGGGTGGGCTGTCGTCGCGCAGCTCGTGCGCGGACCGGGCGACGGCCGGCTCCCCCGGGCGGCCGGGCACGAGCACCGGCGGGGGTGGTGGACCGGTCGGGGCGGTCGTCGGCGTGGGGGACGCCGAGACGCGCGCGGCAGCCGGCCGGCCGGGGTCACCACCGGCGCGGACCGCGAGCACCACCAACACCACAACGATGGCCGTCGCTATGACGACGGCCAGTAACCGACCACGTCGGACGGTCATGCCGCACCCCCCTCAGGTCGAGGTCGCAGCGATCTTATCCATTGACGAGTCGACGTAGATGTGACCCGGGTCACATCGATGATCTCCGTGGCTCGGTAAGGTACCGACAACGTCATCCCCCCTTTCGAAGGGCGCTGCCAATGATCAAGTTGGCCACCGCACGGCTCCGACAACTCCGCATCGTCAGCCTGGCCGCGACAGGCCTGCTGCTGACCAGCGTCGCCCTGGCGACGCCGAGCAACGCGCAGGAGGCCGCCCCAGTCGCGGCACCAGCGGCCGCCGCCGCCAACGACATTCCGGGCGTCGACGAGATCCGCAGCAGCCCCAACCTGCGGCAGATCGCCAACCTCCCCAAGCAGGCGCCGTTCGACACGACGGCCGCGCTCAACAGCGACATGGCCTTCCAGGGCAAGTACGCCTTCGCCGGCAACTACAACGGGTTCGTCGTCTACGACATCTCCCGGCCCAGCGCGCCCAGGATCACCGCGCAGGTCAACTGCCCGGGCTCGCAGAACGACATCTCCGTCTACGGCAACCTGCTCTTCGTCTCCACCGACTCGTCGCGTAGCGACGACTCGTGCGCGAGCGTGGCGCAGCCGGCGTCGGTGAAGGAGTCGTGGGAGGGCATCAAGGTCTTCGACATCAGCGACAAGGCCAACCCGCGCTACATCAAGTCCGTCGAGACCGCCTGCGGCTCGCACACCCACACGCTGGTGCCGGGCAAGGACCGCAAGAACGTCTACCTGTACGTCTCGTCGTACAGCCCGCGGGCCGAATTCCCCGACTGCCAGCCGCCGCACGACTCCATCTCCATCGTCAAGGTCCCGGTGAAGAAGCCGACCGACGCGTCCGTGATCTCGACGCCGAACCTCTTCCCGGACGGCGGTTTCCCGGGCAGCGAGACCGGCTCGGCGACCACCGGCTGCCACGACATCACCGCGTACCCGGCGAAGGACATCGCCGCCGGCGCCTGCATGGGTGACGGCGTCCTGCTCGACATCAAGAACCGCGAAGCGCCCAAGGTGATCACCCAGGTCCGCGACACGGTCAACTTCGCCTTCTGGCACTCGGCCACCTTCAACAACGCCGGCACCAAGGTCGTCTTCACCGACGAGCTGGGTGGCGGCGGCGCGGCCACCTGCAACGAGACCGTCGGTCCCGACCGGGGCGCGGACGCCGTCTACGACATCACCGGCCGCGGTAACGCGCGCAAGCTGGAGTTCCGCAGCTACTACAAGATCCCCCGGACCAACGCCGAGACCGAGAACTGCGTGGCCCACAACGGCTCGCTGATCCCGGTGCTCGGGCGGGACATCATGGTGCAGGCGTGGTACCAGGGCGGCATCTCCGTCTGGGACTTCACCGACTCGCGCCACCCCAAGGAGATCGCCTACTGGGAGCGGGGCCCGCTGTCCGACACCCAGGCCGTCACGGGTGGCGCCTGGTCGACGTACTACTACAACGGCAACATCTACTCCAACGACATCCAGAAGGGCCTGGACGTCCTGGAGCTGAACGACTGGCGGACCTGGTCGGCGAACCTGACCCGGTTCCACGAGCTGAACGTGCAGACCCAGCCCGGTTACCTGAGCTGGTAGCACCGACGCGCAATCCGGGCCCGGCCTCTCGTCGAGGGGCCGGGCCCGGCCGCGTCGGCCCCCGCCCGGCCGGTGGGCCTGGTCACCCAGGCGGGGGTTGACGAGCGCCTGACCGGCCCCTGTGTCAACGTGGTCACCCGTGAAGTCTGCCGCCGGCGCGCCGCCGGCCCCGCCCGAGCCGACCGCGCGCTGGCGTCCCCACCCGCTCGACGTGGTGGCCGTCGTCCTCGCGGTGGCCGGCGCGGTCTGCGCGCTGACCGGGCTGCTGCCCCGCGCCGAGACCACGGCCACCCTGCACCGCATCCTGCCGCTGCTGCTCTTCCTCGGCACCGTGATCGTGCTTGCCGAGCTGACCGCCGTCGCGGGTGTCTTCGACGTACTGGCCAGCCGGCTCGCCATCGCGTCGCGGGGCCGCTGGGCGGCGCTGTTCCTGCTCTGCGGCGGCCTCGCCACGGTGACCACCCTCGTGCTCAACCTCGACACCACCGCCGTGCTGCTCACCCCGGTGCTGCTCGCCCTGGCCCGCGGCCTGCGCGTGCCGGCGGCGCCGCTCGCGGTCACCACGGTCTGGCTGGCGAACACCGCCAGTCTGCTGCTGCCGGTGTCGAACCTGACGAACCTGCTGGCCGCCGACCGGGTCGGCCTCACCCCGCTGGCCTACGCCGAGCGCATGGCGCTGCCGCAGCTCGCGGCCGTGGCGGTCACGATGCTGCTCCTCTGGTACGGCTGGTGGCGGCGGGAACGGCCGGAGGGTGGACGCTTCGTCCCGCCGGCCCCGCACGTGCCGACCGACCCGGTGCTGCACCGCACCGCCCTCGCCGGCTGTCTGCTCTTCGTCGCCGGCATCCTCGCCGGGGTGGAGATCGGGCTCGCCTCCACCGTCGCCCTCGCGCTGGTGCTGGTCGGCTTCGTGGTCCGCTCCCCCGCGACGCTGCGCCCCGGGTTGGTGCCGGTACGGCTGCTGCTCTTCGTCGTCGGACTGTTCCTGGTGGTGCAGACCCTCGGCCGACACGGGCTCGACGACCTGGTCGCCGACCTCGTCGGCGCCGACGGTGGGGCGGCCGGCGCGCTACGAGCCGGCGGTACGGGAGCGCTGCTGGCCAACGCGGTCAACAACCTGCCGGCGTACCTGGCCGGCGAGGCGGTGCTGCCGACCGCCGACCACACCCGTCTGCTGGCCCTGCTGATCGGCACGAACGTCGGCCCGTTGGCCGCCCCCTGGGCGTCGCTGGCCACCCTGCTGTGGTTCGAGCGGTGCCGGGCGGCCGGCGTGGCGGTGCCGGTGAGACGGTTCGTGCTGACCAGCAGCCTGCTCGCCGTCGCCGGCACCCTCGCGGCGGTCGGCGCGCTGCTGCTGGTCAGCTGAGGGCCGTCACCCGGCGGCCCGCTCCACCACGAACATGAAGCAGCCGTAGACCACGTTGCGGCTGTGCAGTTGGTGCACCTGCGGGTCGGCGAACAGCTCCGCGATCACCGCCTCCGGGTCCGTGCCGTCGTGCAGCCGGCCGCCGCAGATCCGCCCCTGCCGGTCGTACGCCCGCAGAACCCGGGGACGTCCCCGCCAGTCCGGCGGGTGGCCGCCGCCGTGGGCCGGGCCGGGCCGGGGCAGGCGGCGGCGTGCGCGAAGACCGGCCCGATCTCCCGGTACGCGACGGCGCGGATCGGCGGAGCGTAGCCGAAGAGCAGCATCGCCTCCCCCGCCTCGGCGTCGCGCAGGCAACAGCGCAGCGGCTCCCCGCCGCCGGCCAGGCGCCCTTCGACGCGCTGGCCGGCGGCGTCCCGGCCGGTCCGACGGACGGAGTCCAGCGCCGCAGCCGGCACGGCGTGGACGAGGAAGGTGGCGGTGGTCGTCATGCGTCCAGCCTGCCCAGGCGCCGGTGCGGATGCTGGCGGTGATCGGACCTGGCGCTGGGGACGGCCCGGGCACCAACCGCCGGAGCGACCGTCAGGCGCGGTCGACGGCGAGCTGGAGCTCGGTGACGCCCTGCTCCGGGGAGTCCTGGAAATATTCCAGGTACACCTCGCGGGCGAATCCGTCGGTGCGGTAGCCGTGCTCCTCGATCCAGCGGGCGAGCGCCTGGATGCTTCGGTCGGCGTCGTCCATCGAGCCGTGGTGCACGATCGTCGCTGCCGTCCCGACCGCCGGCAGGTCCCGCACCGTCACGTCGGGAATCGCCGCGACACCGCCGCCGACATTCACCCCGGCGTGCACCACCACGGCCTCGCCCGCACCGTCGGCCGGTTCGTACCAGGCGATGGCCGGGCCGGACGGGGTGACTCCGGCGGCGTCGAGCCGGCGGAACAGCTCCGGATAGAGCGGCTGGATCACCGGACCGATGTCCTGACTCTCGTAGCTGGGCGCGACGGCGGTCAGCTCCGCCACGCGCACCGGCGCGATCTGCTTGAGTACGACGTCCTGGCTGGTCATCCGACCCTCCGATTCGATCATCCGGAGCCTCGCCTCGACGGCCGCGAGCCGGGCGCTGTCGGCGGCCAACTGCGCCGTCAGCTGGCTGCGCCGCAATCGCAGCATGCCGCGCAGCTCGACGACGTCGACGACGTCGTCCAGGATCGCCCGCACCTGCTCCAGGGTGAGCCCCAGTTCCTTGAGGGCGATCACCCGGTTGAGCCGACGCAACTGCTCGGCCCGGTAGGAGCGGTAACCGGTGTGCGGGTCGACGCTGGCCGGGCGGAGCAGGCCGATGCTGTCGTAGTGACGCAGCATCCGCACCGACACGCGGCCCAGTCGGGCGAAGTCTCCGATGGTGAACATGATCCCCTCACGCTCGTCCCTGACACGGTGTCAGAGTCAAGCGTCGGGTGGCTGCTCAGCCGACGGGTGAGCGACGGGGCGGGCGTGGCCCGACCAGTCGGCGGACCATCGGCGCCGCGTTCCACTTCGCCGCCCCGACCAGGTCGCGGGCGTGTTCCAGGACCGTGTAGTCGGGCCGGTTCATCCCGTCGGCGATGGCCCGGTCCAGGTCGTTGCCGCACCGGCTGAGCACGGTGTCGAAGTCGCGGCGGACCGGCTCCAGCAGGTCGTACCCGAACGACCGGTGCATCCGGGCGAACAGTGGCTTGTAGAGCCGCACCCGCTCGTGCAGACCGGAGGAGTACGACATCGGGTGCTTCGGCCGTCGCAGGACGTAGTCCGGCAGCACGTCGGCGAACGCCCGCCGCACGATCCACTTCTCCTGGCCGTCGCGCACCTTCAGGTCCAGGGGCAGACGCATCGCCAGCTCCACCACGCTGAGGTCGAGGAACGGCACCCGCGCCTCCACCCCGTGCCCCATGGCGGCCCGGTCGACGCGCTGCAACTCGGTACGGCACAGGTTGCGGATGCGGTGCAGGAACAGCCGGCGGGACGCGATGGGGTCGACCTGGCGGTACATCGGGTACCCGCCGAACAGCTCGTCGGAGCCATCGCCGGTGAGCACCACCTTGACGCCCAGGTCACGCAGGCGCCGGAAGATCGGCACCGAGACGACGGCGTTGATGATGTCGCCGTACTCGGTCAGCTCGGAGATCCGGATCGCCTCGCGCACGTCGGCCAGCCGGATGTCGCGCGGGCGCAGCTCGACCACCACGTGCGGCACGTCGAGGTCGGCGGCGAGCCGCCGGGCGTACGCGACGTCGGGGCTGTCCGGCACGCCCACCGTCACCGCCACGCAGTCCGGGTGGATGTCGCGTACCTGCCGCAGCGTCAACGAGCTGTCCAGCCCGCCGGAGAGGACCACGCCGACGGTCAGGTCGGTCTCCACCCGCATCCGGATGGCGTCGGTCAGCGCGGCCCGGACGAGCAGGGTGGCCTCGTCCGGGTCGTCGATGACCGGCAGGCCCTCGCCGATGGTGAGCAGGTCGACGTACGGGCGCAGCCGCACCGGCCCGTCGGGCTCGGCCCAGCCGTGGTGACCGGGAGGCACCTCGGTTACTGGCGCCTGGTGCCCGACGAGCGCCTTGACCTCGGAGGCGAGGTACAGGCAGCCGGGCCGACGGGACCAGTACAGCGGTTTCACCCCGAGCGGGTCGCGGGCCAGGTACGCCCGGCCGGTGGCGCGTTCGACGACCGCGAAGGCGTACTCGCCGCGCAGCCGCGTCACCGCCGCCTCGCCCCACTGCTGGAAGGCCGCCAACAGCACCTCGGTGTCGCTCTCGGTGCGGAAGACCTGTCCGAGTCGGGTGAGCTGCGCGCGTAGCTCCCGGTGGTTGAAGATCTCGCCGTTGAAGCAGAGCAGCCAACGCTCGTCGGTCGACGTCCAGGGCTGCACGGCCCGGTCGCGGTCCACGACGCGCAGCCGTCGGGTGCCGGCGAGCAGGCCCGTCTCGCAGCGGGTCTCGGTGACCTCGCCGCGTGGAGCGAGGACGGCGAGCATCCGCCGGAAGGTGGCCGGGTCGGCCTCGGGGCCGAGACTCAGAGCGATACCGCACACGGGCTCAGATCCCCATCTCGGCCTCGTACGCCCGGCGCAACCGACCGCGCGCGGTGGGCGCGAGGCACAGGTGCCAGGCCTGCCCCTCGTCGATCACGTTCAGGTCGCCGGCCTCCTGGTGGGCCAGCAGCAACTCCGCGAGGGCGTCGCGCGCGCCGAACCGCGTGAACCAGGCCAGCTCGACGTCGACCGAGTAGCCGAGGCAGTGTCCACTGGGCAGCATCGCCGCGTAACCCAGGCGGCGCAGCCGGTACTGGTGCTCGGTGCTGCGTACCAGACTGGTCACCCAGAGCGGCGGGGTGCCCGGCGGCGCGGCGGCGGCGAACTCCCGACCCAGTTCGTTGAGGAGCGCGACCACCTCCCGGCGGGCGCGGCGGAACAGCAGTCCGGCGGTGCGCGGCGTCGCGTCCGGGCGCAGCCGCCGACGCAGTCCGCGCGCGGCGCGTCCCAGGACGGTCGCGGGTTGCTCCTGGTACCGGAAGCGCAGCAGGTCGCGGCGGCGCAGCCACTCCAGGTCGACGAGCTCCGCGCTGCCGTTGACCTGGTCGTCGGTGCGGAACACGGGCGCGTCCTGCCACCACAGCACGTCGATGCGCGAGAGCAGGTAGATCCGGACCAGCGCGGTGAGGTCGCGCGCCGACGTGCGCTCGTTCGGCTGGTAGCGCGCCATTTCCAGCAGCAGCGTCTCGCGCGCGCCGAGCAGGCCCTGCGGGGTGGCGTCGAGCACGGCCGCCAGGGCCGGTTCGCGTAACCGCTCGTCGATGAGCACCTGACGGGCCCGGGTGCTGGTGGCATCGGCCAGGGCCCCCACCTCGACGAGCAGGTCGGCGACGGCCGCCCGGTAGGCGGCGAGGTCGGGGGCGGCACTGGGCAGGCGACGGGCGGCGGCGCCGGAGGGCCGGCGGCGGGCTGGCGCGGTGGGTGACGCGGGCGGGCCGGGTCGCTGCCCCGGACTACGGCTGGGCACTCGCATGACGGGGTCCCTTCTCCGGTCACGGCGCTGAGTGAATCACCCTGAAAAACACCGTAATCACCGAGACCTGGCGCAGACCGAACAATCCTCCGATCTCACCCAAAGAAGCTCTCCGCGCTTCGTACCCCTCGCGGCGCGGCAGGTCACTCGAGTGGGGTGACCGTCCGGTCCGTACCGTCGTAGCTGCGGGCGGCGACGAACGCGCCCGTCGGGCGCTGCCCACCGGTCACCGCGCGGGCCATCCGCAGGTCCGCGTCACGGAACCGCAGCGCCAGGCTGAGGTGCGGCACCCACGCTCCGGGGGCGTGCCAGGGGCGGTGCCCGTCGGCCTGCTCGAGGACGTCCCAGACGGCGGTGTGCAGCGCGGTCAACGCCGGAGTGGGCCGCACGAGCCAGACCAGCGGGGCGCTGCCGTCGAGGACGACGACCCGGTCCAGCGTCACCGGCACCGGCAGCGCGGCGTCGAACACCTCGGCCAGGCGATGCCCGACACCGGACGGGAAGTCGTCCACGGCTGCCAGTGTCAGGTGGGGACGGTTCGTCGGATGGATGTTGCGGGCCAGGCTCGGCAGCCCGGCGGCGGCCAGCCGCGTCCAGGCCGTCCGGATCGCGGCGTCCAACCCGGGCGAGCAGACCAACTCCACCGTACGCACGCAGACACGCTAGCCCGGACGCGTCACCGACCCCGGCTTCGTCGCGATCCCGGTGCGTCTGCGGGCGCCCCTGCTCACGGATCAGAGCCAGCCGTTGTCCCTGGCCGTGCGTACCGCCTCGGCGCGGTCGGTCGCGCCGAGCTTCTGCACGGCGGCGGAGAGGTGGTTGCGCACGGTGCCGGTGGACAGGTGCACCCGACGGGCGATCACGGCGACCGGCGCGCCGAACTCGGCCAGCCGCAGCGTCTCCAGTTCGCGGGGCGTCAGCGGGCACTCCGGCAGCGTCAACGCGTCGGCGGCCAGGGACGGGTCGACGTACCGGCCGCCGGCATGCACCCGGCGGATCACGTCGGCGAGCGCGCCACCGGGCGAACCCTTGGGCAGGAAGCCTCGGGCGCCGGCGGTCAGTGCCTGGCGCAGGTGACCCGGCCGGCCGTGTCCGGTGAGGACCACCACCGCACATTCGGGGCGCGCGCGGGTCAGTTCGGCGGCGACCGCGATGCCGTCCAGGCCGGGCATCTCCAGGTCCACGACCGCCACGTCCGGGCGGTGCGCGAGCGTCGCGGTCACCGCAGCCGGGCCGTCGGCGGCGTGCGCCACCACCTCGATATCCGGCTCCAGGCCGAGCAGTGCGCCGACCGCGACGCGGACGAGGTCCTCGTCGTCGGCGAGCAGGACGCGGATCATGTCGCCGCCGGCACGGTGGCCTCGAGCGTGAACACGCCCGCCTCCCGGCGTACCCGCAGATCGCCTCCGGCGCCGGCGAGCCGATCGGCCAGTCCGCGCAGGCCGTGGCTGTGCGCGTCCGGGCCCCGGTCGTCGGCACCGTCGTTGACCACCGTCATCCTGGCCACGTCGTCCTCCCGCTCGATGGTGATCCGGCACCAGTCGGCCCGGCTGTGCCGCAGCAGGTTCGTTCCGGCCTCGCGCAGCACCGCCGCCAGTTCGGTGGCGGCGGACTGCGGCAGGTCCGCCGGCGGCGGTCCGACCGTGCACCGTACGCCGCAGGACCGCAGCACCCCCACGATCGCGGTGAGCTGTTCGTCGAGGTCGACGACGCGGTAGCCGTGCACGGTCTCGCGTACCTCGGTCAGCGCGGACGCGGCGAGTCGCTGCACCTCGGTGGCCTCCCGACCGGCGCGCTGGGGGTCGACCGGGGCGAGCCGGGCGGCGAGTTCGGCCTTCAGGGCGATCACCGTGAGACGGTGGCCGAGCACGTCGTGCACGTCGCGGGCGAAGCGCAGCCGCTCCTCGGCGGCGGCCAGCCGGGCCTGCGCCGCCTGGCCCTGCCGGGCGTCCACCAGGAGGTCCCAGAACCAGACCTGGAAGCCGTTGACGGCCGCGACGGCCACCCCGATCCCGCCGGTCACCGCCAGGTGGCGGGCGACCGAGCCACCGGTCCACCACGCTATGGCCACCGACACCAGCAGGACGGCGGCCGCCAGCGCGAGCGCCGCCGGTGGTCGGACGAGCAGCGGCGCCATGCCGATCAGCGCCGCCCCGAGCCACGCCCAGGTCGGCCAGGCACCGGCCGCCACCGGCCCCACCAGCGGAACGGTCAGCACCGCAGCCCCGGCCAGGGCCAGGTGGGCGCGGCGACGCCAGCGCCTGTCGAGCCACGGGGTCACGGCCGCGTACAGCACGGCGGTCTGGGCGATCACGAAGGCGAGAACGCCTACCGCGCCGAGCGCCGCCCGGGTCGCATCGGGCTCGCGGGTCAGACCGACCGCGGGCAACAGGACGCTCGCCCAGACGCCGGTGACGAGTGACAGCAGCGTCGCCTGGCGAGCCCGGCGCAGGCGGCGGTCCGCCCGCGGAGTCCCCGCCTCGGTCAGCACGCACCGATCCTAGGACCGCCGGGCGCACGGTCCACCCATGCGAGATGTCACGGTCCGACCGTGCGGCCCGCCCGAACTTCCGGTGACGGACGCATCTGCCCTCACCGCCGCGCCGCCGGCAGGGTCGAGGCATGGACAAGACACAGATGTACGCAGACAGCGCGCCCGTCGTACCGTCGGCCCGGCCCGTGCCGACCGGCCAGCCGGCGCCCCCGGTCCGGGCGGCGACCGGCGGCAGGCGGGGGTGGTGGTGGCACCTCGGCGAGATGGCGATCGCGATGCTCGTCGGAATGGTGCTGCTCGAACCGCTGTGGGACGCGGCCGGCACGCTGCTCGGGGTGGGCGCGACGCTGGCTCGCCCGGAGGTGGCCGCGCTGGTGATGGCGACCAACATGACGATCGGCATGTCGGTGTGGATGCGGCACCGGGGACAGCACTGGCAAGGGGTCGTCGAGATGGCCGCCGCGATGTACGTCCCGTTCCTGCTGCTGTTCGTGCCGTTCCGGGCCGGTCTGCTGGACGGCGACGCCCTGCTGCTCGGCGGGCACCTGTTGATGGTGCCGGCCATGGTGCTGGTGGCGCTTCGCCATCGGCACCACCCGCCGACGGCGGTACGCCGGCACCCGGCCGTGGTGGCGCTCGCCCGACGCTGGCCGACCGGCCTGGCGCTGCTGATGATCGTCGACATCTGGGTCGACCCGCGGGTGCTCAGCCCGTGGACGATGCTGGTGCTGCCCGGCGGGTACCTGGTGATCGGCCTGGCCCGGCGGACGCTGCGCGGGCCGCGCGTGCTCGCCATCCACCTGGCCGGCCTGGCGGTCTGGGTCGCCCTGACGCTGGTCGCCGTCGCGGTCAGCGGGCGGACCGCCGCGTGGCTGGTGGCGCTCGGTTGGCTGGCCCACGCGGGGTGGGACCTGGTCCAGCACCGCACCGGCCGGGTGGTGCCGCACGGGTACGCCGAGTGGTGCGCCGTGCTCGACACGTCCCTCGGCGCGGTGATGGTGCTGGCGATTCTGACCGCCGACGGCTGAGCCCCGCGGCGATGTTGTGCCGGTCGGCGCAGCGGCCGCGACGGCGTGATGAAAAGCTTGACCCATGAGTTCCGCACCTGCACAGCACGACGCACCGACCGCCATCGACCCCGACGTGACCGCTTTCACGGACCTGGGGCTGCGCGCCGAACTGCTGGGCGCGTTGTCCGCCCTCGGCTACGAGGAGCCGACCCCCATCCAGCGGGAGGCCATCCCACCGCTGCTGGAGGGTCGGGACCTGCTGGGGCAGGCCGCCACCGGCACCGGCAAGACGGCCGCGTTCGCGCTGCCGCTGCTGAACCTCATGACGGCCCACCGCGACGGCGGGGACCCGGTGGCGCTGGTGCTGGTGCCGACCCGGGAACTGGCGGTACAGGTCTCCGAGGCGTTCCACCGCTACGGCAAGGACCTGGGCGCGCGGGTGCTGCCGATCTACGGTGGGCAGCCGATCGGGCGGCAGTTGCGCGCGCTGGACAGCGGCGTCGACGTGGTGGTGGCCACCCCGGGGCGCGCCCTGGACCACATCGCCCGGGGCACACTGCGCCTCGGCGGCCTGTCGACGGTGGTGCTCGACGAGGCCGACGAGATGCTCGACATGGGTTTCGCCGAGGACATCGAGGCGATCCTGGAGCACGCCCCCGCGCAACGTCAGACGGTGCTCTTCTCGGCCACCATGCCGTCGAGGATCGACGGGATGGCCCGCCAGCACCTCAACGATCCGGTCCGGATCGAGATCGGTCGGGAGCAGCAGGTCGCGGGTGAGGCGCCCCGGGTCCGTCAGAGCGCGTACATCGTGACGCGCGCGCACAAACCGGCCGCGCTGGGTCGCGTCCTGGACGTGGAGTCGCCGACTGCGGCGATCGTGTTCTGCCGCAGCCGTGAGGAGGTGGACCGGCTGACCGAGACGATGAACGGCCGGGGCTACCGCTCCGAGGCGCTGCACGGCGGGATGAGCCAGGAGCAGCGGGACCGGGTGATGTCCCGGCTGCGGGCGGGCACGGCGGACCTGCTGGTGGCCACCGACGTGGCGGCCCGTGGGCTGGACGTCGAACAGCTCACCCACGTGGTCAACTACGACGTGCCGTCGGCCCCCGAGTCGTACGTGCACCGGATCGGTCGGGTCGGCCGGGCCGGGCGCGAGGGCGTGGCGATCACCCTCGCCGAGCCGCGCGAGCACCGGATGCTCAAGACCATCGAGCGGGTGACCGGGCAGCGGATCACCATCGACAAGATCCCGACCGTGGCGGACATGCGTACCCGGCGGTTGGAGCTGACCCAGGCGGCGCTGCGCGAGAGCCTGCTGGAGGACGACCTCGACCCGTACCGGGTGATCGTCGAGACGCTGACCGACGAGTTCGACCTGATGGAGGTCGCCCTCGCCGCCGTGAAGCTGGCCCACGAGGTGACGTCGCCGGGCTCCGACGACGAGGAGGAGATCCCGCAGGCTCCGGTCCGCGCTCCACGCGAGGGTCGAGGTGAGGTGGGCGGCCGAGGCGGCGACCGGCGCGGCGGCAGCCGACCGCGCATCGGCGGCGGCAACACCGTCCAGGTGTTCGTCGGCCTGGGCCGACGCGCGGGCGTCCGCCCCCAGGACCTGGTGGGCGCCATCACCGGCGAGACTGGTATCCGCGGCCGGGACATCGGCTCGATCGAGATCGCCGACCGGTTCTCCCTGGTGGAGGTGCCGCAGGGCGTGGCCGACGAGGTGATCTCCGGGTTGCGCCAGAGCACGATCAAGGGCCGCAAGGCCACCGTGCGCCGCGACCGCGGACGCGACGAGCACTGAACGCGCCCGCCGGCGACCACCGGGTACGGCGGTCGCCGGCGCCGCGGGTCAGAAGGAGTACGGGCCGAAGCGTCCCCACGCCACCACGGCGGCGAGGACGAGCAGCACCGCGCAGGTGATCGCGCCCTGGATCTCCAGCCGACGCTCGGCCGCCGTGTCACGCCTCTTCCTGTCGCGCAGGTGCACCAGGAAGCCGCCGATCATGACGATGACCAACCCGACGGCTGCCAACGGGGTGAGCACGGTGGCGATGCCGGTGAGCGGGGGCAGCACCAGCCCGACGGCGGCCAGCACCTCCACCGCGCCGAGGGCCCTGACCTGCGACGGCGGGACCGGGTCCACCCACCGCATCATGTCGCGCAGCTTGTCCTTGGGTTGGGTCAGCTTGGCCAGGCCGGCGCCGACGAAGATGACGGCGAGCAGGATCTGGATGATCCAGAGCACCAGGTTCACGGGGGTTACCTCCGGGGGCACCGCCTCGCGGCGGAGAGGTGGTTGACGCTTCGAGCGAGACAGTAGCCCTCGATGCCCGTACGCCGATGACCCCCGCCGTCGATGGACGGCGGGGGTCATCGTGGTGGAGCGTCAGACCGTGAAGAGCGCCGGTCCGTCCAGTGCCTGGACGTCGGCCGGGCGCAGCGCCAGGGCGAGCACGTCGGCCACGTCGGCCAGGGTGTGCACGGTCAGCGCCTCGCGCACCTCGGTCGGCAGGTCGTCCAGGTCCGGCTCGTTACGCGCCGGGATGATCACCTCGGTGAGGCCGGCCCGGTGCGCGGCGAGCAGCTTCTGCTTCACCCCACCGATCGGCAGCACCCGACCGGAGAGCGTCACCTCGCCGGTCATCCCGAACTCGGGGCGGACCGGACGACCGGTGACCAGCGACGCCAGGGCCGTGACCATGGTGATGCCGGCACTGGGGCCGTCCTTGGGCACCGCGCCCGCCGGGACGTGCAGGTGGATCCGCCGTCCCGCCAGGGCGTTCGGGTCGATGCCGAGCCGACGCCCGTTGGAGCGCAGGTACGACAGCGCGATGTGCGCCGACTCCTTCATCACGTCGCCGAGCTGGCCGGTCAGGGTCAACCCCGGCTCGCCCTCCATGCTCGTCGCCTCGATGAAGAGGACGTCACCGCCGGCGCCGGTCACCGCGAGCCCGGTGGCGACACCGGGAACCGCCGTGCGCTCGGCCGACTCCGGGGTGAACTTCGGTCGTCCCAGGTAGCCGGTGAGGTTGTCGGTGTCGACGCGTACCGGGGTGGGGTCGGTCGCCAGCGTCACCGTCACCTTGCGCAGGATCTTGGCCAGGGACCGTTCGAGCTGCCGGACACCCGCCTCCCGCGTGTACTCCCCCGCGATCAGCGCGAGCGCCTCGTCGGCCACTGTCACCTCGTCGGCGGTCAGGCCGGCCCGCTCCCGCTGCCGGGGCAGCAGGTGGTCACGGGCGATGGAGACCTTCTCGTCCTCGGTGTACCCGTCCAGCATGACCAGCTCCATCCGGTCCAGCAGCGGGCCGGGGATGGACTCCACCACGTTGGCGGTGGCCAGGAACAGCACGTCGGACAGGTCCAGGTCGACCTCCAGGTAGTGGTCCCGGAAGGTGTGGTTCTGGGCCGGGTCGAGCACCTCCAGCAGGGCGGCGGCCGGGTCGCCGGCGTAACCGGCGGAGACCTTGTCCACCTCGTCGAGGAGCACGACGGGGTTCATCGAGCCGGCCTCGCGCAGCGCGCGGACGATACGGCCGGGTAGCGCGCCGACGTAGGTGCGCCGGTGACCGCGGATCTCCGCCTCGTCGCGGACGCCGCCGAGCGACACCCGGACGAAGTTGCGCCCGAGCGCCCGCGCCACGGACTCGCCGAGGCTGGTCTTGCCGACCCCGGGAGGGCCGGCGAGGGCGAGCACCGCGCCGGAGCCGCGTCCGCCGACCACGCCGAGGTTGCGCTCGGCGCGGCGGTTGCGCACGGCCAGGTACTCCAGGATGCGGTCCTTCACGTCGGACAGGCCGGCGTGGTCGGCGTCGAGCACCGCCCGGGCCGCGGCCAGGTCGGTGTTGTCCTGGGTACGCGTACTCCACGGCATCTCGAGGACGGTGTCCAGCCAGGTACGGATCCAGCCCGCCTCCGGGGAGGCGTCACTGGCCCGCTCCAGCTTGCCGACCTCGCGCATGGCCGCCTCGCGGACCTTGTCCGGCAGGTCGGCGCTCTCCACCCGGGAGCGGTAGTCGGCCGAGCCGTCCGGCTCGTCCTCGCCCAGCTCCTTGCGGATCGCGGCGAGCTGCTGGCGCAGCAGGAACTCCCGCTGCGACTTCTCCAGGCCCTCGCGGACGTCACTGTTGATCTGCTCGGTGACCTCCTGCTCGGCCAGGTAGTCCTTCACCCAGCCGACCAGCAGCTCCAGTCGGGCGGTGACGTCCGGCGCGGCCAGCAGCTCGGTCTTCTGCTCCAGGGTGAGCCAGGGCGCGTAGCCGGCCGAGTCGGCCAGCTCGGACAGGTCGGTCATCCGCTCCACGGCGTCGATGACCTGCCAGGCGCCCCGCTGCTGCAGCACGGAGGTCACCAGGGCGCGGTACTCACGGGCGAGCTCGCGGGCACGGCCGGCGGGAGCGGGTTCGTCGAGTTCGGTCGCCTCGACCCAGAGGGCGGCGCCGGGACCGGGCACGCCGGAGCCGATCCGCGCGCGGGACAGGCCACGGACGACCGCGGCGGGCTCACCGTCGGGGAGCCGGCCGACCTTCTCGATGGTGGCGACCACGCCGACCGGGCCGTACTCGCCGTCGATACGCGGGACGGCCAGCAGCTTGCGGTCGCCGGTTGCCCGCGCCGCGTCGATGGCGGCCTGGGTGGTCGGGTCGAGGGTCACCGGGATGACCATGCCGGGCAGCAGCACGGCATCGGTCAGCGGAAGTACCGGAAGAGTTGCCATCGAACACCTGCTATCGCGTTGAGTTGAGCGTGTCTCACTCAAGTAACAAAGCGTGCCCCTTGTTCCGGTGTGTGACCCAGGCCACTTCGCGGGGCGAGTCGACGGGTCGGCAACAGCCATTCTCCGCGTACGGGTGGTCGCCATGTCCGGTTCGACCGAGCCGACACCAGCCCTGAGGGCGTTGCGGGCCGGCACGGAGGGGTTCCTGCCCAAGACCAGCGAGCCGGAGGAGCTGCTGGCCATCCTCGACGGGTGGGCGGTCCTGCCGGCGGCGCTGCTACGCGCCCTGCTCGGACCCGCCCGGGCCGCGTCCGTCGACCTCGACGGCGAGGAGCGCCGCCTTCTGCGGGCGATCGCCGCCGGTCGCAGCACCGTCGACATCGCCGAGGAACTGCACGTCTCGGAACGGACGGTGAAACGAATGACCGCCGCACTGCTGCGCAAGCTGCGGGTCTCCAACCGGGCGGAGGCGGCGGCAGTTGCCGGTCACGCGGGCCTGCTCACCGATTGACGCAGCGCCAACGCCCGCGATTCCGGCCCGTTCGCTGTTTTGTGCCGCACCCAATCGCGACGCGCCGAAATGAATGGGACGCATATTGTTGCGCATTCCCCGGGTGGTAGGTCAGACTTTGGACACATCCCGCCACACACAGGGAGTAATCGGCAATGGCGAGAAAAGTAATCACGGTGCTGACCGACGACCTCGACGGCGGGAAGGCCGATCGGACGGTCGAGTTCAGTCTCGACGGCGTGGCCTACACCATCGACGTCTCGGACGAGAATGCGGGTGTCCTGCGTAAGGCGCTGGACCCATACATCAATGCGGGTCGCCGGATCGGTCGGGGCCCGGCGGAGAACACGCGGACAGTTCGGCGGCCGGGGCGACCCACCGGCGCGGGAATGGACCGCGAACAAAACCGGGCGATCCGGGAATGGGCCGTCAAGAACGGCTACAAGATTTCCGAGCGGGGCCGGATCCCGGTAGAGGTCGTCGAAGCGTACAAGAGCCGCTGACACGCGACACAGCGAAGGGGTCCCGCCGAAACGGCGGGACCCCTTCGCTGTGTGCGTGGTCGGCCACCCGGGCGTGCTGTCCGCCCGGGTGGCCGACCGTCGATCAGTTGACGTTGATACGGATCGAATCGAACGCGGGGGTCTGGTTCGCCCGCTCCATCATGGGCAGACGGTGCGAGCCGTCGCCGGCCCAGACCGAGCACTGCGCGGTACCCGACTCCGGCAGACCCGGGATCTGGATGGTCACCTCGTCCGGCTGGGCGCCACCGCGACCGTCCTCGGTGGCGACGAAGAACGCCGGCACCTCCTGCGGCTCGGGCGGCGCGGTCAGGCTGTCCAGCATCCGGCAGGCGGTGTGGAAGTGACCCCGGACCAGGCCCTGGGCGTTGAGCAGCGAGCTCTCCACGTAGTAGCCGCCCTGACCGGCCGCGAGGAACCGGTCCCGGATCAGGTTCTTGGTGCTGACCCGCAGTGTGAAGGGCTGGTTGCGGCCGACCTGCTGCGGGAACTGGGTGATCAGCAGCGAGGGGTTGTTGGCGGCGGCGCCGACCTCACCGAACTCGGTGCTCACACAGCGGTTGCCGTTCTGGAAACCGTCGTGCGGCTGCAACTTGCTCTCGTCGCAGTTGTTGGCCAGGACGCCGAGGCCCGCGCCGGGGGCGTTGCCGTTGTTTCCGCCGTTGTTGTTGCCGCCGCCGGTGTTCCCACCGTTGTTGTTACCGCCGCCGGTGTTCCCACCGTTGTTGTTACCGCCGCTGTTACCGCCACCGTTGTTGCCGGTCGGCTGCACCTGACACTGGGCGAGTTGCGCCAGACCCTGCGGGCGGGGTCCAACCCGGTCGATGGCGGTCGTGATCCGGTCCAGCACCGCCTTACGCTTGTCGGCCAGCGGCCGCAGGATCGCGTTGTTGATGAACGCCTGACCCTTGTTGCCCTCGGCGGCGAGTCGACGGTCGGCCTCGGCGATCTGGCTCTGCAACTGCGCGAGGTTACGGTCGACCTCGGCGCGCGCCCGCTCCGGCACCTGCGGCAGCTTGGAGGCGACATCCGGGCAGGCGACGGCCGAGCCGGTGCCCACGGTGCCGTCCTTGCCGTCCTCGCACTCCGCCACCGACTCCTGACCGTCACCCCAGTGGTTGCGCACCCAGCGACCGTTCTGCCACGTACGGCTGGTCGAGGTGCCGCTCGGCGCGGTCGAGCCAGGGCTCGGTTCCACGCACTGCCCGGCGGCGGGTCGAGGCTTGTTCGTCCGCCGGTCCTGGGCCGACGAAATCTGGGTGACGGCGACTACTCCGCCGAAGACCACGAGCGTGCCGACAACAGCCAGCAGACGCTTGCTCCGCGCGATGCCGGGTGACCGGCGCGCCCGAGTGGACCTGCGCATCGAATTGCTCTCCTTCTCGATCCGGTAGTGGATTCCTGCCCTCGGCGGACCGACGGATGTGAGATGGCACCCCACGGCGGCGGCCACCGCGACCTACCGGTAACGTGTCGATGGTCGACGATGCCCTTTCCGCACCGCCGCCCGCGCCCGGTCGACGCGGTCGGGGAGATCCTCTTCATTCGCGCAGGAGTACGGGACGGCGGCGGGGAAGGTTCAACAGCCCCACAAAAAATTGCTCCGCGCCCAAGCGGATCGGGTGCGGAGCGGGGTTCAGCAGGGCAGGTGCGGGTCAGTCCGCGCAGAGGTGGTCGAAGGCGAAACCGCCCACCAACTCGTCGCGGCGGCGGCTCAGCGCGGCGATCTCCGCGGTGAGGTCCACGCGCGCGAGCAGATCCGGGCTGTCCGGCCCAGTGGCGCGCAGCCGTTCGCCGACCGCGACGGTCGCCAGGTCCTCGGCCAGGCGGGCCGCGTCGACGCCGCAGGAGAAGCGCTGGGCGGTGATCGACACCCGCTCGACGAGGCAACTGTCCAGGCGCGGCTGGACCCAACTCCACCCCTGCACCGGGCCCTCGGTCCAGCTCACGTGCAGGCCACGCACGATCGGGTCGGCCAGCCGTCCGGCCACGTACGCCTCGACCGCCGCCGTGCGCGCCAACGCGCCGAGGTCGTTCACTGCGCCGGTCCGCCCGTCCGGCAGTCGACCGACGATGTCGCGGAAGCCCACCGGGGCGGGCTCGTCCCCGACGCCGCCCGTCGCGTAGGCGCGTGCGTCGAGCACGTACTCGATCACGCGGCGGCCGTGGTCGGCGGCCCGCAACGTGGGCGAACCGATGCGCAGCACGGGCAGGCCGACGGCGGCGCTCACGGCGTCCGTCAGCCGCTCGGCGCGTTGCTCGGCGGACCCGGGGAGCGGAACCGGTCCGATCGTCACGGCGACGACCGGTCGTTGCGTGTCGGGCGCGCAGACCACGAGGTCGAATGCCGCCCGGCTCGCCGAGCCCCACTGGCTGCCGGTGACACCCGGCGGACGCCCCTGCACCAGGTCGCTGAGCCGACGCGTGCCGTACACCCGGTGGCCGGCACGGCTGAACAGCGCGTCGCGTCCATCATCGGCGGGCATCGCCCGCAGCCAGCCGCGGTCGCCGCTGCTCGTCATCTGCCTGATCCATCCGCCGGTCGGTCGAACCGCGCCGAGTCTAGGCGGTCGATCACCCGTCCCGGTGGAGCGGCCCGCCCGGCCGTCGGAGCGCCGCGCCCGGTCCGCTAGCGGCAGGGTGTCGTGACGACGATTGGCTACCCGGATGTGACCTATGTCACCCTGCCGCCGGGTTCCAGCAGACCCGCCGGGGTGTATCCAGCGAGGTCGCCCCGAAGGCGGATCGGCTGGGAGGTCGGAGCATGTCGCGACACCTGCGGTTCGGCGCCCTCGCCACGAGCGGGCCGCGTCCCCGCCGACGCGAGGGAGAGCACCCGCGCCGGCCCCGGCACCCGCGACCGGCTGGCGAGCCGACCATCCGCCGTCGACCGACCACGGATCGCGCGGGACGACACCACCGGCTTCCCCTGCGGCCCACTCCCACCCGTGCCACGCCGGCCGCCGGCGCGCCGCCGGGCACCGAACCACCCCACCGGGACACGGGCGGCGCGGCAGCGGAGGTCGCACGGAGCGCCGTCGTCGCCGCCCGCCGGGTGCCGGGCATCTGCGAGGTCCGCCCGGTCACCGTCCGCCTGGACGACCGGACCGTGGGCCTCGACCTCGACCTCATCACCGAGTACGGACACAGCGTGCCCGCCGTCGCCGACGCGGTCCGGCGCGCGGTCGCCGACCGGGTGTACGCCGACACCGGCCACACCGTCGTCGCGGTGACGGTCACGGTGCGGGATCTCGTGGTGCCCCACTCGGACGAAACCGCTCCCCGCCCCCCGATCATGCGCGGAGAGCTGACCACGGCGACCGTCAACCGGGTGGCCTCACTCCTGCTGGGCCTCGCCCTGCTGGCCGGCGGCGCCCTGCTGGCCGCGCAGGCGCTGCTGGTGACGCTCGACGTCCCGACGCCGCCGCTCGTCCACCCCGGCTGGTACGAGGCGCTGACCAGCACCCGCTGGGCAGATCCCGGCGTCCGGGTAGGGGCCGGCGCGGCCGTCCTGCTGGGCCTCGTCGTCCTGGCCGCGCAACTGCGCCGGTGGACGCCGGTTCGGCTGCGGGTCGACGAACGCGACGGCTGGCACCTGCGCCGACGGTGCGTGGAACGTCGACTGACCGAAGCGGTGGACACCGTGCCGGGCGTACGCCGGACGAGGGTGCGGATCCGACGCCACGGTGACCGGTGGCGGCCCCGGCTGCACGCCACCGGCGATCCCGCGGCCCGCGCCGAAGTCGAGTTCGCCGTGCGCCAGGAGCTGCGCCGGCTCGCCCGGCCGCGCGTCGAGGGTGTCGAGATCCGACTGCTGCCCTCCCGGGGGCCGGCATGACCGACGCCGCACACCGCCTGTTGTGGACGATCGTCGCGCTGCTGCTGGTGGCCGGTGGGGCGGTCGCGCTGGCGATCGGCGGAGGCGCGCTGTCGGGCGGCGACCCCGACCCGGTCCTGCTCGGCGGCGGCCTGGTCGACGCGTGGCGGCTGGCGACGCCCTGGAGCACCCTGGCCGCCGGGGTCGCCGGGCTGCTGACCGCCGTCGCCGGCCAGCGCCTGCTGCACCGGACGGTACGCCGACCCGACCGGCCCCTGCGGGGCATGCTGAGCCACGCCGGGAGCCGCCCCGGTCGCACCCGGCTGGCCACCGAGGTGCTCGTACGCGCGCTGGAACGCGACCTGGTCGGCGCGGCCGGGGTACATCGCGCCCGGGTCGTGCTCACCGGCACGCCACCGCGACCCGACGTGTGGGTCCAGGTGGACCTGACCAGCGACGCCCCCGCCGCGCGGGTCCGCGAGCACGTCCACGCCGCCGTCCGCCGGTTCGCCACGACGGCCGGCTGCGAACCCGCGCACCTCGACGTGACGGCCCGGATCGAACCGACGCGGCCCTGAACGGGTGTTCGCCGCCGCCCGGGTCAGTGGCCGGCAGCTTGCCCACCGACGTCTCGGTGAGGATCAGCTTCACCCCCGCGAACACGCGCGATGATCGGCACCAGTTCGGCGACGCGGGGGCATCCCGGGCGCCGGATACCGCCACATCGCCGAACTGGTGTCGATCACTCACGGTCGGTTTGCGGGTGTGACGTCCATCGGCCGTCGACGATCCGGCAGGATCGACGGTGACCGGACACATCACCGCAACACGGCAGGAGATCCCGCATGAACCAGGCAGCAGGCGCCCGATCCGGCAAGCCCGAGGTGGGTCCGATCGAGGGTGCGCCGCCGGCCGACCTCGTGACCGAGGACATCACCGTGGGCGACGGCCCGCAGGCCGAGCCCGGCCAGTTGGTGAGCGTCCACTACGTCGGCGTGTCGCACTCCACCGGTGGCGAGTTCGACTCGTCCTGGAACCGGGGCGAGGCGTTCGAGTTCCCGCTCGGCGGCGGTCAGGTCATCGCCGGCTGGGACCGGGGCGTGGTCGGGATGCGCGTCGGCGGCCGTCGGCGTCTGACCATCCCGCCGCACCTGGGGTACGGCGACCGCGGCGCCGGCGGCGTCATCAAGCCGGGTGAGACGCTGATCTTCGTCGTCGACCTGCTGGACGTCCGCTGATCGAAGCGTCGTGGGGGTCGTCCGGCTCGCTGCCGGGCGACCCCTCGGCGCGACCCGCCGTGGGCGCAGTCGACTCAGGCGGCCAGCACCAGATCACCTGTCGCGGCCGGCGGGCGGCGGACGGGTGCGACCAGGTCGGCGGGCGCTCCACGACGGGCGGCCTCGACCACGCGAGCGGGCTCGAGGATCGGCATCACCCGGTGCAGGCCGGTGGCACGCAGCACCCGGGCCACCACCGGGGTCGGATCGACGACGACCAGCTCGCCGCCGCGGGCCCGCACCCGCAGGTGCGCGGCGAGCAGGGTGCGCACGCCGGCGGCGGAGAGCAGGCGCAGCCCGGACAGCTCCAACTGGACGACCGGCCGCGCCGGCGCGGACCACAGCGCGGACCGGAACGCGGCGACGGTGGCGATGTCGACCTCGCCGGTCACCCGCACCTGGACCACCTGGTCACCCACGCTGACCTGCACGTCGATCCGGTCGCTGCGCTCTTCCATGCCGTGAAATCTAGCCCCCACCACCGACAGTTTCGCCCGTCCAGGGAGTGATTCCGGGTACGTCCAGGGTTCCCCCTCATCCGTCCGAAGGTGCAGGTCAGGGGCGTCGGGCTCGGCTGGACGGCCAGGTGACGCGCCATCCGCCCGACGATTCGGGCGCGGTGGACATCCGCGATGGAGAATGACGCGATGGCGCTCCCCCGACCTCGCCCGCCACGGTTGATCCGGCCCGTCCGCGAACCGGCCACCGTCCCGCCTCCACTTCGCGGCGTGTGGGCGGCCACGGATCGCCGCCTCGACCAGGTCGACCTCCTCCCCCTCCCCGAGGGCGCCATCGGGCCCGAGGACGTGCTCGTCGACCGGAGCGGCCGGGTCGTCAGCGGCGACGAGAACGGCAACCTCTGGTGGTGGCCGGTCGACGCGCCGGCCGGCACCAGAGGACGGCTGCTGGCCGAGACCGGCGGCCGGCCGCTGGGCATCGAGGCGGATCCGTCCGGCGACGCGCTGGTCGTCTGCGACGCGTACCGAGGGCTGCTGCGGGTCACGCCGGACGGAGCGGTCCGCGAGCTGACCGGAACCGCGCCACCGGTGCACCTGGCCAACAACGCGACGGTGGCACGCGACGGCACCATCTACTTCACCGACTCGTCGGACCGGTTCCCGGTCTCGCACTGGAAGCGGGACCTGCTGGAACACCGCCCCAACGGGCGCGTGCTGGCCCACCACCCGGGCACCGGTCGGACCGAGGTGGTGGCCGACGGGCTGTACTTCCCCAACGGCATCGCGCTCACCCCCGACGAGTCGGCGCTGATGCTGGTGGAGACCACCACCCATCGGCTGCTCCGGGTGGAGCTGCGCGGTGGCGTGCGGGTGCTCGCCGACCTGCCCGCGTACCCGGACAATCTCTCGGCGGTGGGCGACGGGACGTACTGGATCGCCCTGCCCAGCCCCCGCGTGCCCAGCGCCGAACGGCTGCTGCCGCACCCGCGGCTGCGTCAGCTCGCCGCGCTGCTGCCCGACGCCATGCAGCCGCAGCCACGCCGCTACGGGCTGGTCGCGCTGGTCGACGGCGAGGGCACGGTCCGTCGTACGCTGCACGGCCCGTCCGGGCACTACTGGATGATCACCGGGGTACGACAGCACGGCGACCAACTCTGGCTGGGCAGCCTGATCGGGGCCGGCGTGGCCCGCGTACCCCTGGGCTGAACGTTTCTCGCGCGCGACGGCCCGGGGCCGACCCACCGCCGTGGTGGGTCGGCCCGAGGCGGTGTCTCAGCGCCCGCTGACCGAGGGTGCCGGAGCGGGTGACCCGCCGGCGACCGCGCCCGGGTGCGGCGGGGCGACCGGCGCGGGCTTGAGCCCGGACGGCACCGGCAGGGCGCTGCCCTTGACGAACTCGTCCCAGCTCACGTTCCACGCCGTCCAGCCGTTGCCGGGTTGCAGCTCGACCTCGGTGCCCTTGACGGTGACCAGGTCACCGACCTGGGTCACCCCCATCAGCCAGTCCGCGGCCGTGGCCGAGACGTTCGCGCAGCCGTGCGAAGTGTTGGTGAAGCCCTGCTCGCCCTCCGACCAGGGGGCCGAGTGGATGAACTCGCCACCCCAGGTGAGCCGCTGGGCGTCGTCGACGTCGACCACGTAACCGCCGTTCGGCTCACCCCGGGTGTCGAAGGTGGTCCGCTCGTGCTTCTCCATGATCACCATCTTGCCGCTGGAGCTGGGCGTACTCGGCTTGCCCAGGCTGACCGGGATGCGACGCACCTGCTTGCCGTCGCGCAGCACCGTCATCTGCTTCGTGGCGTTGTCGATCTCCAGCGAGACCTGTTTCCCGATCTTGGAGGTCGCGCTCCGCTCGGCATCCCCCACCAGGTTCTTGCCGATCGGTAGGCCCTCCAGGCCCGCCCGGACACTGATCGTCGTCCCCGGCCGCCAGAAATCAGGCGCGCGGTAATAGACCTGACTGCCATCGTCCAGCCATGACCAGGTGCCCGGCTGCGGCGGATTCGTCTTCACGAACAACCGACGCTGCACATCCGCCCTGGCCTCCTTGGGAATTGCCGGGTCGAATGCCACCGTCACCGGCATGGCCGTACCGTACGTCCGGTTGCCCACGAAATAGAGCGTGCTGGTGATCTGCGGCTTCGTGGACTTGGCCATCGTGCTGAACGTGGTGGTACGCGTGGTCGTCGCACCCGAGTCGCCGGTCGCGGTCACCTCAGCGGTGTACGTACGCCGAGGTTGCAGCGGCGCGCTCGGCACCCAACCCGACCCGTCCTCGCGCGGCTCGGCCTTGACCTGCGCGCCCTTGTCGTCGGTGAGCCGGACCGCGGTGACCCGTCCACCCTTGACCGCCGTGCCGACCTCAGCGCTGACCGGGACGTCACGGGTCCTGTCCCCCGGTGTGACGGTCAGTTCCGGCGGCGCGGAGTGTCCCTTGGCCGGCCCGGCCGCCGAGTCCCGGCCGACGGTGCACCCACCCAGCACGAGCGGTGCGGCTGCGATAGTTACCGCCAACAGCGTCAATCGCCGCCTAGACGTCATGTTCAGTCCCCCCGTTTTCGGCTTCCCTCCGCCACATTCTGGCCGCCTCGACAGGAGTATCCAGGGCATTCGGAAATAATCGCGGGCGCATTTATTGGCGCATTTTCCTACGATGAGTGCCGTGCCGAGAAATCGCATCACTGCCGCCTGTGGCCCCTCCGGGTCCCGCAAGACGCCACCCGACCCGCAACGTCCGGTCCCGTCCCCACGCCACCGCGCCCGCACCTATCGCCACAGGTGCACGACTTACGCGGTCGCGCGTTGGGCGCTCTGCCCCCGACGGTCCCGCGGACCCGTTCGGGCGTGACCGCGGCGCGCAACTTGCCGGATGTTGCTGCTTCCGATGCGCGGGAGGCAGCAACTTCCCCGATGTTGCGCAGATCTTGACGACGTGATGGCCGCGACCGGCAGCCCCCGACAGGACGGGCCGGCGGTAGGCATGATCGCGCCCGGTGCGCGGCGGGTGGCGGGCTGTCGCGCACCTGCTGGGCGGACTTTTGTCAGTTGGAGCGAAACTTCTGCTGATCGTGAGGGAGCTTTGCCTTTGTCCGGGGTCAAGGGTAGGGTCCGTTTCAGATAGAAGGTTGCCCATTCGTCGATCAGCCTGCCTGCCGCCCTTACCGGGTCAGCCGCGGTCCACCCTCAGGGTCGCCGACCGCATATACGCGTCGTCCTTACCGTCCAGCCGGTGCACGCCTCCGGCCAGTTCGGCGCGCCCGGTGAAGGCAGCAGGTCGACCGCTGCCGACGGCACGCCAGCCGTCAGGAAGGAACCACCACCATGGATCACCAGGCCAACCGCTCGGAGCCGACCGGGGCGTCCGAGTCGGTCAGTCGGCGCGGGTTGCTCCGCGCCGCGACCGTCTCCGCCGCCGCTGTCGGCGCTGCCGGGCTCTTCGCCGGCCCGGCCAACGCGGCACCCGCCGGTGACACTGCCGCCGCGGGTCAGTCCCACGGTCGACGTCGGGTGCCGGTGGACCGCATCAGCATCCAGCTCTACACCCTGCGTGACCAGCTCGCCGCCGACCTGCCCGGCACCCTCACCGCGCTGCGCCGCATCGGCTACCGGCGGGTGGAGCACGCCGGCTTCGTGGGGCGTACGGCGGCGGAGTTCCGCGCCGCGCTCGACGCGGCCGGACTGCGTGCCACCTCGGGGCACACCGGTATCCCGCAGCCGTTCGACGCCGCCACCTGGGAACGCGCCCTCGCCGACGCGAACACGTTGGGCTCCAAGAAGATCGTCCACCCGTACTTCGGTCGGGACGCCGAGGGACGCCCGTACCGGGACCCGGCGATCTACCGCGCCCTGGCCCGGGACCTCAACCAGGCCGGTCGGCTCGCCGAGCGTGCCGGTCTCGACTTCGGCTACCACAACCACCAGCTGGAGTTCGTGCCGTTGACCGACGGCTCGACCGGCTTCGACATCCTCACCAAGCAGACCGATCCCCGGTTGGTCCACTTCGAACTCGACCTGTACTGGACCTGGCGTGGGGCGCACGACCCGGTCGACGTGATCCGGGAGAACCGTGGGCGGATCCGCCAGGTGCACGTCAAGGACCTGGACGTCGAGGGTGGCTTCGCCGACCTCGGCGACGGCGTCATCGACTTCGGCCGCATCTTCGCGCACGAGCGGGAGGCGGGCATCGAGGAGTACATCGTGGAACGCGACGACGCGGGCACCTCGCCGCGTGTTCCCGCCGATGCCATCGAGACCGCCCGGGTCGGCTTCGACTATCTCGCCTCACTCCGGTACTGACCACCTCGAAGGGCTACCTGATGAACAGGACCGCATTCGCGTCCGCCCTGCTCCTGGTGACTGCCGGCCTGGCCGTGCCGTCGGCGGCGACCGCCGCACCGGCCCCGCCACCGGACAGCAGTTTCCAGAAGGTGACGCTGAACGATTTCCCCGGCGAGCCGATGAGCCTCGCCGTCCTGCCCGACCTGCGGGTGCTGCACACCTCCCGGACCGGCGAGGTACGCATCCACGACCCGCGCACCGGACTCAACACCCTCGCCGCCGACATCGACGTGTACCAGCACGACGAGGAGGGGTTGCAGGGCATCGCGATCGACCCGAACTTCGCCCAGAACAAGTGGGTGTACCTGTACTACTCACCGCCCATGGACACCCCCGTGGACGACCCGGCCACGCCGGACGTCAACGAGGGGGACGCGCCGGAGGTCGGCACCGCGGCCGACTGGCAGCGGTTCAAGGGCGCGCTGCGGCTGTCCCGGTTCAAGCTGGAGGGGATGAAGCTCAACCTCGCCAGCGAGCAGCAGATCATCGACGTGCCGACCGACCGGGGGATCTGCTGCCACGTCGGCGGCCAGATCGACTTCGACAGCAAGGGCAACCTGTACCTGTCGACGGGTGACGACACCAACCCGTTCGCCTCCGACGGCTACGTCCCGATCGACGAGCGGGCCGACCGAAACCCGGCGTACGACGCCCAGCGCACCGCGGCCAACACCAACGACCTGCGCGGCAAGCTCCTGCGCATCACGGTGAAGGCCGGTGGCGGGTACACGGTGCCGGCCGGCAACCTGTTCAAGGCGGGCACGGCGCAGACCCGACCGGAGATCTACGCAATGGGGCTGCGCAACGCGTTCCGCTTCGCGGTCGACAGGCGCACCGACGACGTGTACGTGGGCGACTACTCCCCCGACGCCTCCAACGCGAACCCGGAGCGCGGGCCCGCCGGCCACGGCCGGTGGATGGTGGTCGACAAGCCGGCGAACTACGGCTGGCCGTACTGCGTGACGCCGACCATCGCCTACCGCGACTACGACTTCGCCACCGGCGAGTCCGGTCCGAAGTTCAACTGCAAGCGCCCGGTCAACGACTCACCGCACAACACGGGCAAGCGCGTGCTGCCGCCGGTCGAGGCCCCGCAGGTCTGGTACTCGGCGGCCGCCTCGGCCGAGTTCCCGCAGCTGGGCACCGGCGGCATCGCCCCGATGGGCGGCCCGGCGTACGACTACGACGGGACCAGCACGTCGCGTACCCGGTGGCCGGCCTACTACGACGGGGTGCCGCTGTTCTACGAGTGGACCCGGGACTACATCAAGGAGTTCCGCCTCGACTCCGACGGCGACGTGCAGGACATCCGTCCGGTGGCACCGTCGCTGGTGGTGGACAACCCGATGGACATGGAGTTCGGTCCGGACGGCGCGCTCTACGTCCTGGAGTACGGCGACGGCTACTTCGCCGAGAACCCGGACGCCCAGCTGTCCCGGATCGACTTCGTCCGGGGCAACCGGACTCCGATCCCGAAGATCAGCGGTACCCCGACCGTCGGGCAGGCCCCGCTGACCGTCGCGTTCTCCAGCGCCGGCACCACCGACCCGGACGGCGACAAGCTGAGCTACGCGTGGGACTTCAACGCGGACGGCTCGGTGGACAGCACCGACCCCAATCCGTCGTGGACGTTCCAGGAGAACGGGTCGTACACGCCGACTCTGAAGGTGACCGACCGCACCGGACGCTCGGCCTCGGCGACCCTGCCGCTGGTGGTCGGGCCGACCGCGCCGGTCATCGAGTTCGTCGCCCCGGTGGCCGGGCAGCCCTTCCAGTTCGGGCAGACGGTCGCGTACCAGGTCGAGGTCACCGACGACCTTCCGGTGGACTGCTCGCGGGTGAAGGTCACCTACGTGCTCGGCCACGATGAGCACGGGCACCCGCTCTCCACGGCGACCGGATGCTCCGGCACCATCCCCACCTTCCTCGACGGTGGGCACAGCGGCGCGGACAACCTGACCGCGGTGTTCGTCGCGGAGTACACGGACGCGCCGACCGAGCCGGGCGTGCCGCCGCAGAGCGCCACGGCGACCGTGGTGCTCGATCCCACGCCGGTGGCCGGCCTGGCCGGCTGACCTGTCGACAGTCGTGCGCTGACCGCCGGTATCCGGCACCCCTGAGCCCCAACGTTCGACCGGATCGGGCCGC
>NZ_JBEXIJ010000042.1:0-49344 GCF_040608495.1 Micromonospora sp. NPDC005174
GGTCTATCGGGTCCGGCACGACTTCGACGGCTCGGTCGACACGCTCTACCGGCTCACTTCCATCGCCAACTTGGCCGAGAACTGGATCAGTGTGGCGCCGAGCCCGACGCCGTGACGGAGCAACGTCCAGACTGACAGAGGACAGTGACCATGGACGACACCATCCTCGAGATGCGTCGTATCACGAAGACCTTCCCCGGAGTGACCGCGCTGGAGGACGTCAACCTCGCGGTGCGCCGGGGCGAGATCCACGCCATCTGCGGCGAGAACGGCGCCGGCAAGTCCACCCTGATGAAGGTGCTCTCCGGCGTCCACCCATCCGGCTCGTACGACGGCGAGATCCTCTTCGACGGCAAGCCGATGCAGTTCCGGGGCATCCGGGACAGCGAGGCCAATGGCATCGTCATCATCCACCAGGAACTCGCACTGGTGCCCTACCTGTCGATCGCCGAGAACCTCTTCCTGGGCAACGAGCGGCGGGGCCGCAGCGGTCTGATCGACTGGAACCGGGCCAACGCCGAAGCGGCGAAGCTGCTGGCGTCCGTCGGGCTGCACGAGAACCCGGTCACCCCGGTCATCCAGCTCGGCGTGGGCAAGCAGCAGCTCGTGGAGATCGCCAAGGCGCTGTCCAAGAAGGTGCGCCTGCTCATCCTGGACGAGCCGACGGCCGCTCTTAACGACGTCGACTCGGCGCACCTGCTCGGCCTGCTCCGACAGCTCAAGGAGCAGGGCATCACCTGCATCATGATCTCGCACAAGCTCAACGAGATCACCGCGATCGCCGACTCGACCACCGTCATCCGGGACGGTCACACGGTGGAAACCCTCGACATGCGCGCCGACGACGTGAACCAGCAGCGCATCATCCGGGGCATGGTCGGCCGCGACATCGAGAGCTTCTACCCCGACCGCGAATCGTCGCCCGGCGAGGAGGTGCTGCGGATCGAGGACTGGTCGGTGCGGCACCCCACCCAGGAGCGGATGGTCGTCGAGGGCGTCAACCTGTCGGTGCGTGCCGGCGAGGTGGTCGGCATCGCGGGTCTGATGGGCGCCGGCCGGACCGAGCTGGCGATGAGCGTCTTCGGCCGCTCCTACGGCCGCGACATCACCGGCAAGCTCTACATGCACGGTCGGGCGGTCAACGCCCGCAACGTCGCGGATGCCATCCACCACGGCATCGCGTACGTCACCGAGGACCGCAAGCGGTACGGCCTCAACCTCATCGACGACGTCCGGCGCAACGTCTCCGCCGCCGCCCTGGACCGGCTGGCCCGGCTCGGCTGGGTGAACGGCAACGAGGAGATCAAGGTCGCCGAGACGAGCCGGCGGGACATGAACATCAAGACGACAAGCGTGATGGCGGTCGTCGGGAAGCTCTCCGGCGGCAACCAGCAGAAGGTCGTGCTGTCGAAGTGGCTCTTCACCGACCCGGACGTGCTGATCCTCGACGAGCCGACGCGGGGGATCGACGTCGGCGCCAAGTTCGAGATTTACACGATCATCAACCGGCTGGTGGCCGAGGGCAAGGCGGTGATCGTCATCTCCTCCGAGCTGCCGGAGCTGCTGGGGATGTGCGACCGCATCTACACCCTCGCCGCGGGCCGGATCACCGGTGAGAAGCCGGTAAGCGAGGCGACCCAGGAGAGCCTCATGGAGCTGATGACAAAGGACAAGGAGCTCGTCGGATGACCAGCATCAAAACCCCGTCGACGGAGCGCCCGACACCGTCGGACCCCGCGCCGGCGGCCGCTCTGCACACGGGGACGAGCGACCTGCGCGCCCTGGTGCTGAACAACCTCCGGCAGAGCGGGATCTACGTCGCCCTGGTCGTCATCGTGGGGCTCTTCGCGGTCCTCACCGACGGCGTGTCGCTGAGCCCCGGCAACATCACCAACATCGTCCTTCAGTACTCGTACATCCTGGTCCTCGCGATCGGCATGGTCATCCTGATCATCGGCGGTCACATCGACCTGTCGGTGGGCTCGGTGGTCGCGCTGACCGGCGCGGTATCCGCAGTCCTGGTGATCCAGCAGGGCCACCCGTGGTGGCTGGGCGTTCTCGCGGCCCTGGCCGTCGGCATCGCGGTCGGCGCCTGGCACGGCTTCTGGGTGGCGTACGCCGGCATCCCCGCGTTCATCGTGACCCTGGCCGGCATGCTGCTGTTCCGCGGCCTCACCCTGCGGGTGCTCGACAACATCTCGCTGTCGCCGTTCCCGGCCGAGTACCAGAAGGTCGCGGCGGGCTTCCTCAACGGCCTGCTCGGTGGAAACGGGTTCGACGCCTTCACGTTGCTGATCGGCGCGATCGCCGTGGCCGGGTACGCGGTGAGTGGCTTCCGTACCCGCCTGGCGCGTATCCGCTACCAGCAGCCGGTCGAGTCGTTCCCGCTGTTCGTCGCCCGGGTCGTCCTGGTGGGCGCGGTCATCATGTACTTCGCCTGGCAGTTGGCGCACGCCCGAGGGCTGCCGATCGTGCTGATCATCCTGGCGGTCCTGGTGCTCGTCTACGGTCTGCTCACCCGGCGGACGGTCTTCGGCCGTCAGGTCTACGCGATCGGCGGCAACCTCTCGGCGGCGGCGCTGTCGGGCGTGAAGGTCCGCACCGTCAACTTCTGGATGTTCGTCAACATGGGCTTCCTGGCGGCGGTGGCGGGTGTCATCTACTCGTCGCGGTCCAACGGCGCGCAGCCGGCGGCCGGCAACATGTTCGAGCTGGACGCGATCGCGGCCGCCTTCATCGGTGGCGCGGCGGTCACCGGTGGCGTGGGCACCGTGGTCGGCGCGATGGTCGGTGGTCTGATCATGGCGGTGATGAGCAACGGCATGCAGCTGATGGGCGTCGACCAGTCGACGCAGTCGGTGGTGAAGGGCCTCGTCCTTCTCGTCGCCGTCGCGTTCGACGTCTACAACAAGCGTCGGGCGGCCGGCACCCGCTGACACCATGACGGCACGTACGTGTGCCCCTGCCCGAGGTACGGGCAGGGGCACACGTCGTCAGCGGGTCAGTGGCAGTTGCCGGTGCCGCTGTCGGCGTACGTCTGGCCGGCGACGGGCACGAACTGCCAGTCGTAGCTGCCGGAGTGCAGGGTGAACTTCAGGAGCCCCCACGCGGAGCTGTTGCGTGCCTCGCTGTTGGGCTGGATGGTGCCGAAGCCGTAGTGGTCCGCACCGCCCATCCCGGCGACGAAGCTGCGCATCCCGCGACTGGCGTCGTAACTGCCGGACGGGTTCATCGGGCCGAACCGCTCGTACACGTGGTTGTGGCCCCACACCACGACGTCGGCGTTGTAGTCGTAGAGCGCCTGGTACAGCGGGCGCGTCGACGTGGACGGCGAGTGGTCGGAGCTGGACGTGAACAGCGGGTGGTGCCAGTACGCGATCGTGCACGGCTTGCTGCTGGCCGCGAGGTCGGCGCGCAGCCACTGCTCCTGGGTGGAGCCGGCCGACATGCTGATGTTCGAGTTCAGCGACACGACGTGCCAGTTGCCGAGGTCGTAGGAGTAGTAGCCCCGGCCGCTCGGGCCGGCGGTCGTACCGAAGTAGTTGTAGTAGCCGGTCGCGCCGGACGTGTTGTAGTCGTGGTTGCCCGGCGACGGGCGGGTGCGGCTCTTGTGCCGGCCCCAGGTGGGCTCGTAGTAGCTGGCGAACTGCGCCGCGGTGCCGCTGTCGTAGACGTTGTCGCCGGTCGTGAAGACGGTGCCGGAGATGGTGTCGAGTAGCGCGGCGGTGGCCGTGTCGCCGGAGCCGGAGGTGGCGATGTCGCCGGCGCCGACGAGGACCGGGTCACCGGACGGCGGCGTCGTGGTGCCGGTCGTGACCACCAGCTGTGGTGCGTCGCCGCCACTCTCGCGGGTGTCGTAGTACGCGCCGTCGCCGCTGGTCGAGGTGGCGCCGAAGCTGTACGTGCCGTTGCCGGTGACCGCCGAGGTCACGTCGACCTCGTACCAGGTGTTGCCGGAGACCGCGCCCAGCGACCCGAGCGTGGCACCGTCGATGGCCGGCTGGTTGTTCCAGGTGGTGCCGGTCTCCGACCAGGTGGTGCTGGACATCCTCCGGAACGTGCCACCGGCGTCGCTGCCGCTGTTGCCGCTGATCGTGCGCAGCCGCAGCTTGGCGCTGGTCACCGTGCCGCTGACGCCGCTCACCGTGAAGCGCAGGAACATGCGCCGCGACGGTGAGTTGTCGACCACGACCTGCGTGGACGTGCCGTAGTTGGTGGATGCGGTGTCGCTCTGGACGTAGGTGTCGGCGACCGGCGTGAACGTCACGCTCGCCGCGGAGGCCGTGCCCGAGCCGGTCAGGATGACGGCGGCGGTGGCGGTGACCAGTACCGCGACCGTTCCGATCGTCACCGGTGGGCGGGCGATTCGAATGTCCATCCAGGACCCCTTCGTTGCGGGTGGAGAGCGCAAGGAACGTAGGAAGGCCGATGAACCGGCGCACTGCCGCCAGATGAACAGTACGCTCAAACAGCGAAACACTTCGATGTTCGCGTGTTGTTTATCCATCGCACGCCTGCCCGCTGCCCACGCTCTCTTGTGGCCTCCCGCACCGGGTCGTCACGATGGCTGACCGTCACCCGCCGTCGCAGAGGAGATGCGCGTGTACCTGTCGACCGTCTCCCGCCCGGTCGCCGACCCATCCGGGCCACGACGCCGACGGCTCGCGCTGGTCAGCGGCAACGTGGTCGCGCTCGGCACGGTCAGCCTGATCACCGACGTCTCGGCCGAGATGGTGGCCGCCGTCCTGCCGCTCTACCTGGTGCTGGGCCTGCACCTCAGCCCGGTGGCCTTCGGTGTGCTCGACGGCGTCCACACGGGCGCGACCGCGCTGCTGCGGGTCGTCGGCGGTTTCGTCGCCGACCGGTTCCGACGGCGCAAGCTGGTCGCCGGTGTCGGCTACGCGCTCTCGGCGGTCGCCAAACTCGGCCTGTTGCTCGCCGGCCGGTCGGTCACCGCCATCGGCGCGGTCATCGCCGTGGACCGGGTCGGCAAGGGCATCCGCAGCGCGCCCCGCGACGCTCTGATCACGCTGTCCACCCCACCCGAGGCTCTGGGCAGGGCGTTCGGAGTGCACCGGGCCATGGACAGCGTCGGCGCGTTCCTCGGGCCGCTCGCCGCGTTCGCCGTCCTGCTGGCCGTCGGGCAGTCGTACGACGCGGTCTTCGTCACCAGTTTCTGCATCGCCGCCCTGGCCGTGGTCGTGCTCGTGCTGTTCGTGCGGGAGCGCCCGAGCAGCGAGGCGGCCGATGCTCCGGGCGAGCCCCGGGTCTCCGTCGGCGAGGCGTGGGGCCTGCTGCGCAGCCAATCCGTACGTCGGCTGTTGCTGGCCGCGACGATGCTCGGCCTGGCCACCATCGGCGACGGCTTCGTCTACCTGGTGCTGCAACGCCGCGAGGACCTCGGGCTGCGGTGGTTCCCGCTGCTGGCGGTGGGTACCAGCCTCGCGTACCTGCTGCTCGCCGCCCCACTCGGTGTGCTCGCCGACCGGATCGGGAGGCTGCCCGTGGTGGTGGGTGGCTACGTCGCCCTCGGCATGACGTACCTGCTGCTGTCCGGACCGTTGCACGGCTGGCCGGCGCTCGTGCTGACGCTCACCCTGTACGGCACGTTCTACGCGGCCACCGACGGCGTGCTCATCGCGCTCGCCGGCCCGGTCCTGCCACCGCGACTGCGCACCACCGGGATCGCGCTGGTGCAGACCGGGCAGGCGCTCGCGTACCTCGTCTCGTCGATTCTGTTCGGTCTCGCCTGGCAGGCGTGGGGGCCGCAGACGGCGGTCCGGGTGGCGGCCGTGGCGGTCGTCGGCGTGCTGGTGCTCACCGTGTTCCTGCTGGCCTTTCCGTCCCGTCTGTTCCCCCGGAGGGTGTCCCCGTGACCGCGATGTCGACCCGGGCGAAGCTCGGTGTGGTGGCCGCCTCGGTGGTGCTGTTGGGCAGCGGGGCGGTGGGCTACGCGGCCATCGCCGCCGAGCCGCCCCGGACCCCGCCGCCGGCCGCCGCCGGGGACCAGGCGGTCACGCTGACGCCGGGTCCGCGCCTGCTGGCCGTCACCGACAGGTACGTCTCCAGCGTCAGCATCGCCGACCCCGCCGGGCCGCGTACCGTCTCGGGTCTGGAATGCCTACGGGTGTACGCGGCGGCCGGCACCGGTGTCTGCCTGAAGCCGGAGACCGCGTGGTCGTACCAGGTGGTGGTGCTCGACGCGGCGCTGCGCGAGAAGCGGACACTCAGCGTGCCCGGCCTGCCAAACCGGGCCCGGGTCTCGGCGTCGGGCCGGATGGTCTCCTGGACGACGTTCGTCGGGGGCGACTCCTACACGGCGAGCGGCTTCTCTACCCGCACCGGCATCCTCGACACGGTCACCGGCGCCACCGTGACGTCGCTGGAGGAGTTCGCCGTCACGCTTGACGGCCGCGCCCACCGCAGCCCGGACGTCAACTACTGGGGCGTCACCTTCACCGCCGACGACAACCGCTTCTACGCGACCATGTCGACCGGTGGCAAGCGTTACCTGGTACGCGGCGACGTGGCGGCCCGGACCGTCGAGACGCTGCGGGAGAACGTCGAGTGTCCGTCGCTGTCGCCCGACGGCACCCGGATCGCCTTCAAGCAGGCGGTCGACGCCGACCCGAAGAGGGGCTGGCGGCTGTCGGTCCTCGACCTGTCGTCCGGGCGGATCACCGCGACGGCGGAGCAGACAAGCGTCGACGACCAGGCTGCCTGGCTCGACGATGCGACGCTCGCCTACACGCTGCGGCAGAGCGACGGTCGGCCGGACGTCTTCGCCGTCCCCGCCGACGGGTCCGGCACGCCGAAACTGTTGATCCCGGGTGCCGAGTCGCCGTCGCCGCTGACCTGACGGCTCGGCCGTCGAGCCAGGACACCTGACCGCCTTGACGCGGCCAACGTCCCGTCATGTCGGCTTCCGCGCCGCAGCCTTCGCCGTTCATCGACGGCCCCGAAGGTATGGACCATGACAAGGCTGAGTCGTCGCATCTTCGTCCTCGGTGGACTGGCTGCCGCCGGTGCCGCGGTCGCCCCCTCGCAGGGTGCCCACGCCGCGGTGCCGTACCCCTTCAAACTCGGTGTGGCGTCGGGTGACCCGGCCCCCGACAGCGTGGTCCTGTGGACCCGACTGGCACCGTCACCGCTCGACGCCGACGGGCAGGGCGGCATGACCAACGCCGACGTGACGGTCGAGTGGCAGGTGTCCACGAGCGACCGCTTCTCGTCGCTCGTCGCCTCCGGCTCGGTGGCCGCCCGCTACGCCGACGCCCACTCGGTGCACGTCGTCGCGGGCGGCCTGGCGGCCGACTCCGACTACTACTACCGCTTCCGGGCCCAGGGGCAGATCTCCCCGGTGGGGCGGACGCGGACCGCGCCGGCCCCGGGCACGTTCGGCCGCGACCTGGTCATGGCGTTCGCCTCCTGCGCGCACTACGAGGCCGGCTACTACACGGCGTACCGGCGGATGGCCGAGGAGAACCCGGGGCTGATCCTGCACCTCGGCGACTACATCTACGAGGGCGGCGTCAACACCGCGGCGGTACGCCAGCACGTCGGCGCGGAGATCGTGTCGCTGGCCGACTACCGCCGCCGGTACGCCCTCTACAAGTCCGACCCCGACCTCCAGGCGGCCCACGCGGCCGCACCCTGGCTGGTGGTGCCGGACGACCACGAGGTGGAGAACAACTACGCGAACATGGTCCGCGCCGACAGCAGCCCGACCCTGACCGCCGCCCAGTGGACGGCACGGCGCACCGCCGCGTACCGCGCCTACTACGAGAACATGCCGCTGCGGCCGGCCTCCGCGCCGAGCGGCAACAGCATCGCGCTCTACCGCCGCGTACGGTGGGGGCAGCTCGCCACCTTCCACATGCTCGACACCCGGCAGTTCCGCGACGACCAGGCGTGCGGTGACGGCTGGAAGGTCTGCGCGGACGCCGACCTGGCCTCCCGGTCATTGACCGGCGCAGCCCAGGAGGCGTGGCTGCTCGACGGGCTGGCCCAGCACTACGGCACCTGGGACATCCTCGGCCAGCAGGTGTTCTTCGCCCGCCAGTTCGAGGCGAGCGGGGCGGCCAACATGGACGCCTGGGACGGCTACCGGGCCTCGCGCAGCCGCATCCAGACCGGCTGGCAGCAGCGTGGGGTGCGCAACCCGCTCGTCCTCACCGGTGACGTGCACAAGTCGTGGGCCAACGACCTGAAGGCGGACTACGCCAACCCGTCGTCGGCCACCATCGGCACCGAGCTGGTCTGCACCTCGATCACCTCGACCGGCAACGGCACCGGCAGCACGACCATCCCGAACGCGGCGACCAACCCGCACCTGAAGTTCTACTCCGACCGGCGCGGCTACGTCCGTACGACGATCAGCCGCAGCCAGGTCCGCGCGGACTTCCGCGCGGTGAACACGGTGACCGAGCACGGCGCTGCGGCGTCGACGGTGCGCTCGTTCGTCATCCTCGACGGCCAGCCCGGCCTGCAGGCCGGGTAGAAGGAGTACCCCGATGACCGCACTCACGACACTGCTCGCCGCATCCCTGCTGGTGCCGACCCCGGTCGCGCCCGCTCCGAAGGCCATGACCGCCGACGCGGTCACCTGGACCACCGCCAACAGCGTCGCCGCCGGCGACCAGGACCTGCCCGCCATCGCCATGAACCGCAACGGTCAGGTCGCGGTGGCCTGGGAGGACGACCGGGACAGCACCGCCCCCGAGGACGACACCCACACCGAGATCTACCTGCGCCTGTTCCGCGACGGCACGCCCGGCTACGAGCTGAAGCTCTCCACCGGCGGCACCAGCGGTGCCGCCTGGCGGCACATCAGTCCCGACGTCGGGCTCGACGACCGGGGCAACGCCGTGGTCGTCTGGGCCGCCGACGGTGACGGCAACGGCGTCTACAACATCCAGTACCGGGTGGTGTCACCGGCCGGCGCGATCCTCGGATCGGGGCAGGCCAACGCCAGCGACGCCGGCCAGCAGATCTGGCCGAAGGTGGCCGTCGACCCGGACGGCGCGCCCACCAGCGCGGCCGTCGGCTTCACAGTCGTCTGGGAGGACGTGCAGGGGACCGCTCCGGCGACCGTGAAGGCCGCCGGCTTCACCGGCCCCACCACCAAGGGGTACGAGGTGACGGCCTCGCAGACGACCGGCACGCACCACCGCCCCGACGTGGCGGTGTCCGCCACCGGAGAGGCGCTGGTGGTCTGGGACGAGGACGCCGACGCGAACGGGTCGTACAACATCGGGCTGACCCGGTTGGCCCGCTCGAACGGAGCGGTGGTGCTGTCCCGGCGTACCGCCAACGCGCAGAGCGGCGGACAGCAGCAGCGGGCCTCCGTCGCGGCGACCTTCGCCGGTGACTTCACCGTCGGTTGGGAGTCAGACCACGCCGGAACCCGGGGCGTGTGGGCCCGCTCGTTCACCGCCGCCGGCGCCGCCCGGCACGAGGAGGTCCAGGTGTCAACCGGTACCGGGGCCGTCGCCCCCGGTGTCGGCATCGACGACGAGGACAACGTCGTGGTGGGCTGGACGGTGTCCGGCGCCAGCCCGGACGTCTGGGCGCGCGGGCTCAACCCGGACGGCAGCCCCACCGGTCGGCTGGCCGCCCAGGCGTTGAGCCAGACCACGACGGGCCGGCAGGAACACCTGGCCGTCGCCGCCTCCCCGTGGGGCGAGGTGAGCCTCTGCTACACCGACGACAACGACGGCAACGGCTTCGACCAGGTGCTCCTCGGCCTCGGGGCGACGAACTCCACCTGGCTGATGACCGCCGAGGAGTTGCGTCAGCGCAAGGCGCGGGCTGCCGCTCGGGTGAGCTGAGCTGAGCTGAGCGGAGTGCGAGGGACGGGCCGTGACTCGACGTCGGGTCACGGCTCGTCGGTCGTGCGGGTTCCGCCGAAGAGCAGGTCGAGCTGGGCGTCCAGGGCGTCCAGCGCCTGCTCGGCGGTGTACTGCCCACCCAGCAGGTAGACGCCCAGTCCCTCCATCAGCGCCAGCAGGCCGGCCGCGGCGGCCGCGTCGTTGGTGGGCAGGATGCTGGCGATGAACGCGGTGAACTGCGCGGTGTCCTCGCGCAGGCTGGGCGCGGCCGACGGTCGCACCGCCGTGTACGCGAGAAACGCGAGTGCCACCCGACCGTCGTCGCGGGTGTGCTCGTCGAGCGGCAGGAGCGCGGCGATCATCGTGCGCAGCAGCAGTCGTGGCGGAGGGTTCTCGCCCAGACCCGCCACCGCCTCGGTGACGCGGATCTGGCTGCGTTCGCGGACCACGCTCAACGCGAACGCCATCATCTCGTCCTTGGTGCCGAAGTAGTGCTGGACCATTCCGGCGGAGACGCCCGCCTCGGTGGCGACGTGGCGGAGGCTGACGGCCTCCAGGCCCTGGTCCGCGGCGACCCGCATCAACGCGTCCGCGATGAGGGTGCGTCGCTGCTGGTGGTCGACCTTCTTGGGCATGGCCTCGATCGTTTCACAGTGGGCGACCGGGAGCCGCCGTCGCGCGGCGGTCAGCCTTCGGCGCGGGCGTGCCCCGGGCACTGCGCAGCAGACCGTCGGGGTCGTCGGCGTACAGCCGCAGCTCGTCCATCGGCACAGACCGGCCCGTGGGCAGGTCGAAGGCCGTCGGCCGGCGCAGCAGGACGTCGATGCTCGTCTGACTGCCGACCGAGAGGTGCAGGACGCGGCGCTCACCCTCCTGCTCGACCTGGACGGATCTGCTCGACGGCAGGGAACGGTGGCGTTTGCGCAGCGCGGCGACGTCCGCCCAGGGGAGCCAGATGTCGATGCCCGAGTTGAGGCGTACCCGCAGCCCGGCGTCGGCGACGACGTGGGGGTGGATGGTCATGCTGGCCCAGAGGCCGACCATCCAGAGCAGACCCCAGATGCCGAGGCCGAGCACGATCCAGCGGGCCGGCCGCCAGGGCACCACGTGGGTGACGATCAGGTCGAAGATCGGAATCTCGACGGCCGACAGGGCGATGAAGATACCGAGGATCGGTCTGACCACGCCGAGGTAGCCGAACGGCTCGTCGCCCGGGCCGAGCGGCAGGGGACGGCGACGCGCCCACAGGTAGAGGCTGCGCCACATCGCGGCCTCGGTCACGACCGCCCGGCGCAGCAGCGGTCCCACCCTCGCCCTGGTCGGCGTACTCGTGTCGGTCATCTGCGTCGTCCTCGGATTTCGGGGTGCGTGGTCAGTGGACGGTCACGGCGCCGGCGGCGCCGTCGACGGTGACGAGTTGGCCCGTGCTGATCGTCCGGGTGGCGTCCGGCACGCAGATGACGGCGGGGATGCCGTACTCCCGGGCCACCGTGGGACCGTGCGCCATGATCGCGCCGGTCTCGGTGACCAGCGCCGCGGCGGTGAGGAACAGCGGGGTCCAACCGGGGTCCGTGGTCGCGGCGACCAGCACCTCGCCGGGTTCGACGTGGGCGGTGGCCGGATCGTGCACCACCCGGGCCGGGCCGGTGACGCGGCCCGCGGACGCTCCCACGCCGACGAGCGTCCCGTCGTCGCCGCGCTCCCGGGGCAGGACGGCCTCGATGTCGGTGCCGTCGGACAGCAACGCCACCGGCACCGAGCGGCGACGCAGCTCGCGGCGGTACACGGCCCGCCGGGGGGCGACGACGCCGCGGTGGTCGACACCCTCGTGTACGGCGGCACGCACCTCGTCGAGAACCAGGAACATGATGTCGTCGGGGTGGTCCAGCAGCCCGACGTCCGTCAGCTCGGCTCCGATCAGCAGTAGCTGTCGACGGCTCTCCCGCAGCGGGTACAGCCCGGCGAACTTGCCGGCCTCGCGCAGGCCGGCCAACGAACGGGCGCGGCGCAGCAGGAACCCGGCGAGCCGACCGCGCACCGGCCGCCGCCGACGGGCCCGCGCGACCAGCTCCTCCAGTGCCGCCTCCGCCGTGGCCGCAGCCCGATGGAAACGCTGGTCGGGGCCCTGTTCCGGGTCGGTCACCCGCAGGTAGTTGGCGAGTGCGGCGAAGACCGGCGCGGGGTCCTCGGCCCAGCGCGGCACGCCGAGGTCGACCTCGGCCGCACTTCGGTGGCCGTACGCGTCCAGGAAGTCGGCCATCCCGATGTCGGGCAGCGTGCCGCGCAGATGGCGGGCGGCCAGCTCGTCCGGCGAGGTGTCGAGGAGCAGTCGCCGGTGGTCGCCCACCCCTTGGGCGAGTCGCCAGAGCGCCAGGTCCATCTCGATGGTGACGTTGTGCGGCATCCCGCCGAGCACCGCGTGGATCTCGTCCGCGCCGGCGACACCCTTGAGCAGTGCGGACGGAAGCGCTGCGGCGAGCATGCCGGCGACGATCGGCCACATGATGGCATCGCTGGCGTCCGTGTCGTCGCGCGCCTCGACGAAGCGCAGCCGTTCGGCCGCGGTCCGCAGGTCGTCGGGGGCCGCCGAGCGGGCTTTGAGTTGCGCGATCGCCCCGAACATCCGGATGCGTGCCGCGTCCGGGCGGGCCAGGGCGCGCACGATCCCCACCACCGCGCGGCCGGCCGTGCGCAGTGACGCCGCCTGCTGCGCCGCGCCACGTCCGGTGCCATCGTCGGTCGGGGCGAATCGCGGATCCGCCAGGACGTGCCGCATCACCGCCTGCGCCCGGGGGCCGAAGTCGACGGCCATGAGCTTGACCAGTCGCCTCCGGGACGACCTGCTCCTGGCCAGGTCGGTCAGGTCGCCGTAGAGGCGGCCACCGATGTCGACGATCTCCACCCGGACACCGAGCGCCGCGAGCGTCGCGGTGATCTGCGCCCGCAGGGTCGCCATGCCCATCGGGGTGACCGGTCGCAGCATGCCCTGGACGTGGCCGAACTCCAGGAAGACGCGGGGGAGGGGCTTGCCGTTGGCCGGCGGCGGGGGAAAGAGGCTGGTGATCGGGCGTGACTGGAGCAACCACAGCACGTCCTCCGCGTCGATCGCCCACTCGACGTCCTGGGGGAGGCCGAAGTGCCCGGCCAGCCGTTCGCCGGCGGCCCGCAGCCGGTCCAGGTGTGCGGCGCTCAGGCACCCGCTGTCGTCCCGCGCGACGCCGTCGAGGACGTAGTGGTCCACTGCCGTCGCGCCGTCGACGACGGCGGTGCCGAGCCCTGGTGCGGCGTCGACCACCATCTCGTCGCGACGGCCGGTCAGCGGGTTGGCGGTGTGGAGCACCCCCGCCACCGTGGGCGTGACCATGCGTTGGACGACGACCGCCATCGCCACCTCGTGCTGGTCGATCTCGTGGGCCTCGCGGTAGGCGGTCGCCCGGTCGCTGTGCAGCGAATCCCAACACTGCTCGACGGCGGCGATCAGCTCCGCCGTGCCGCTGACGCCCAGCACGGTGTCGTGCTGGCCGGCGAAGCTGGCGTCCGGCAGGTCCTCGGTCGTGGCGCTGGAGCGCACCGCCACCGGACCGCCGCCGAGCCGCTCGTACGCCTCGACGATCTCCACCTCCGGCAGGACCCCGCTCCGGTGGGCGTCGGTGGTGACGCAGAAGCCCTCGGGCACGCGTTCGCCGTGCCGGATCAGCGCGCCCAGCCCGGCGGCCTTGCCACCGACCAGGTCACCCATGTCGCTGGTCACCTCGGACAACGCGAGCACGTACACGCCGGCCTCCAGTTGCAATACGAGTGCATCGCAATCCACCGTAACGTTATGACGATGCGACTGCAATGTGAAAGTGGTGCGGCTCGCTCACGTCTGCCATGCTCGGACCGGTGACGACCGGCCGCCCCACCAGAGTCCGCACCCATCGCCGCCCCCGCCGACGTACCCTCGTCGTTCTGCTCGCGCTCGTCGCGGCGGCGGCCGTCGTCGGCGGCGCCGTGGTCGTCGTGCCGATGCTGCGGCCCGCCGGTCCACGGCCGATCTTCCAGATGCCGGTCGCCTGCGGGGAGACCTGGCAGCTCAGCACCTACCCCGGCCACGACGACTACGACGTCGACTTCTTCCCCATCGAGGGCGACTCGTGGGGTCGGCCCGTCCTCGCGTCCTACGCCGGCACGGTCACGGTGGCCGGCATCAACGGGTCGCTGGGTGGCCGTACGCCGGACAACCCGGAAGGTCCCCGCGGTCGCGGCGGCGGCTACTGGGTGAAGATCGATCACGGCGGCAGGTGGGAGACGCAGTACCTGCACATGCTCGAACCGCCGCTGGTCAAGGTCGGTCAGAAGGTCGTTCAGGGTGAGCAGATCGGGCGGCTCGGCAGCACCGGCAACTCCGGCGCGCCGCACCTGCACTACGAGCAGCGCCGCAGCCGGGACAAGGTGGAGACCCACTTCGACGGCACGCCCTCGGGCATCACCACGGACGAGCGCGAACAGATCCTCCGTCGGGTGAGCAACAACTGTCCGGCCGTCTCCTGAGGACGACGGTTTGCGCGGCACCACCCGGGGCACTGAAAAGGACGACAGTGCAGACGCAGGGGAGGAGCTGGCGATGACCAAGGGCGATGTCGACACCTACCAGGAGAACGGGCAGTGGAAGAACCGCCCGGAGGGCAACGACCGGGCCAGCAGCACGCACGACACCAAGGCCGACGCGCAGGAGCAGGGCCGCGAGATGGCGGCCGACCGGGGCGTCGAGCACGTGATCAAGAAGCAGGACGGCACGATCGGGGAGAAGAACACGTACCCGCGCAGCCGCGACCCGCGCGACATCGCGGGCTGACCCCCCGCTGCCTCCGGACCGGCCCCCTCGTTGTGACCGAGGGGGCCGGTCCGTGTCCGCAGGGGCCGCACCGGCTTTTCGAGTACGCCGATACGACGGAGTTTTGGGGGGATATAGTCCCATTCGGGATTGAAGTGACAGCTGGGAGTGGGCATGGCGTTTCGGCGGCGGCGTCGTCCGATGAGCACCGTGGCCCTGGTGGCCGCCGTTACCGTGGGCGTCCTGACGCTCACACCACTGTCCGCGGCGGCGGTCGGGTCCGTCCTGTTCGACCAGCCGTTTCACAACAACACCGCGAACGGCATCGGCGCGGTCTCGGTGCCCGCCGTGCCCGGCGTCCTCGCCACCAACGCCGCGTGCCTGAGCGCCGCCGGCAACTCCACCACCGGCCCGCTGCTGAGCTGCACCACCTCCACCGACCCGCAGGGCGCGGGCAAGCTGCGCCTCACCCCCGCCGCCATCAACAGGCAGGGTGGAGTGTTCAGCGCGGTCAGCGTGCCCACCTCGCAGGGCCTGCACCTCACCTTCAACACCTACCAGTACGGCGGCTCCACCCCGGGGGCGGACGGCCTCGCCTTCGCGCTGGCCGCCGTCGACCCCGCCAACCCGCGCTCCCCGGCGACCCTCGGCCAGTCCGGCGGCTCGCTGGGTTACTCCGCGGCGTTCAACGGCGTGTCGGCCGGTCTGTCCAACGGCTACCTGGGCATCGGGCTGGACGTCTTCGGCAACTTCAGCAACAGCACCTACCAGGGCACCGGCTGCACGAACCCGCCGTACATCTCGACCACCGGCGGGCGGGTGCCCGGCCAGGTCGTGATCCGTGGGCCGGGCCGGACCAGTGTCGGCTACTGCGCGATCAACAGCACCGCCGGCAGCACCTCGGCGCCCGCCCTGGCGTTGCGGGCCAGTACCCGGGCCGCGTCGGTGGTGCCGGTCGAGGTCGTCATCAACACCACCGCCTCGCCGTACACCACCGACACCGGGATCACCACTCCCGCCGGCCAGTACCGGGTCCGGTTCACCCCGGTCGGCGGGCCCGCGCGGACCCTGGAGGGCCCGCTCCCGGTCGTGTCGCCGAGCCTGTACCCGTCGCCGACCTGGCTGAACGCCAGCGGCTACCCGCGACAACTCGCCTTCGGCTGGGTGGGCTCGACCGGCTCGGTCACCGACTTCCACGAGGTCGACGAAGCCCGCGCGGTCACCTTCAACCAGGTGCCGGATCTGTTCGTGTCGCAGACCAGCTCGGTCGGTGCCACCCCACAACCCGGTGACCCGGTCACCTACTCGATCACCGCGGGGGTCGACGCCGGGGCCCCAGAGACGTCGCCGATCTCGGTCACCCAGACGGTGCCGACCGGTGTCACGCCGCGCGGCGCGTTCGGCACCGGCTGGGTCTGCGGCGCACCATCGGGGCAGACCATCACCTGCACCAACAGCAACGGCCCGTTCCCGGCTGGCAGCTCCCTGCCACCGATCACTGTCGTCGCGACCGTCACCGCCTCCGGCGTGACGCCGACGCTGATCCAGACCGCCACGGTGGCGACCTCGTCGTCCATCGACGCGAATCCGGGCCTGTCCACCTCCACCACGCCCGTCGTGCCCGCCACCGCGCCCAGCGGCGTCACGGTCACCCCCGCCCAGGGCTCGATCTCCGGGGGCGGCGCGGTCACCGTCGGCGGCAGCAACCTCACCGGAGCGACCGCCATCACCATCGGTACGACCGCCGAACAGCAGGCCGGTACCTCGGTGCTGCTGCTGCCCTGCACCTCCGGCCCGGCGGTTGGCTGCTTCACCGTGAACACGGACGGCACCCTCGGCATCTCCTCGATGCCCGCCCGGTCCGGCGCGACACCGGTCACGGTCACCGTGGTCACCAGAGGGTCCGCCGGCTCGGCGAACTACACCTACGCCTCCCTGCCCGGCACCCCCGCCGCACCCACCGCCGTCGCGGGCGTCACCAGCGCCACCGTGAGCTGGACCGCGCCGGCGAGCAATGGCAGTCCGATCACCAGCTATCTGATCACCCCGATCCGGGACGGCGTCACCCAGCCGACGCTCACGTTCGACGCCTCCACCACCAGCCGCACGCTGACCGGGTTGACCGCCGGCTCCTCGTACGCCTTCCGGGTGGCTGCGGTGAACGCGTTCGGCACCGGGGCGGCCAGCCCGGCCTCGGCGGCGGTGGTCCCGTACACCCTGCCGGGCGCTCCGACGATCACCTCGGTAACCGGGGGGACCACCGCCGCCAGGCTGAGCTGGACGACCCCGGCCAACGGGAGTTCACCGATCACCGGTTACACCGTGACGCCCTACGTCAACGGAGTCGCGCAGACCCCCCAGACCTTCAGCGGGACCGCCACGACCCAGCTCGTCACCGGGCTGACCGGCGGCACCACGTACACCTTCCGGGTGGCCGCGATCAACGCCGCCGGCACCGGCCCCCAGTCCGCCCCCTCCGCCTCGGTGACGGTCAACCCGCCGCCGACGCTGAACTTCGCGCCGCCACCGCCGGGCAAGGCGTACGTGGCGTACCAGTACCAGCTCACGGTGGCGGGCGGCACGAGCCCCTTCGTCTGGTCGGTCAGCGCCGGGAGCCTGCCCGCCGGTCTGAGCCTCGACCCGGCCACCGGACTGCTCTCCGGCACACCCACCGCGTCCGGCACGTTCCCGTTCACCGTGCGGGTGACCGACTCGTTCAACCAGTCCGACACGAGGGCTGTGCAACTGGTCATCAGTCCGCTCGGCGGGCTCTCCATCAGCGTCCCGACGATCTCCTCACTCGGCACCGTCACCTCGGACGCGACAGGCGTCTCGGGCCAACTCGGCCCGGTGACCGTGACCGACGATCGTGGCCCCTTCTCGGGACGGTGGGTGAGCGTCGTCTCGACGACGAACTTCGTCACGGGTTCCGGCACGTCGGGCGAGACCATTCCGAACAGCGACATCACGTACGCCTCCGGGGCGGCCATCGCCACCACCGGCGACGGGACGTTCCTGCCGCAGCCCGGCGCGGTGTTGGACACCCCGCGTATGGCCGCTGGCTGGTCCGGCCAGGCCGGCGGCGCGAACTCGGTCACCTGGAACCCGACCCTGGTGGTGAGGCTTCCGAACGGCCTGGTGGTCGGCAACTACGTGGCGGTCGTGACGCACTCGGTCATCTAGGCCGTGTGTCAAGGTCTTCGGTCGAGCCGAGGGGCGGACGGCGGACACCACATTGAGCGTGATGCCTGTGAGTCATCTTGATGACCCACAGGCATCACGCTCAATGGAGCGGGCGGCTCCGATCCGGCCGACCACGGGCCCGCGAGCGGCGGTTCACCAGCGGCCGAAACGGCCGGTCCTCTCGGCCTCCGCAGGCCGGCCAGGGGCTTTGACACACGGCCTCGACGAGTAAGTCTGGCCATCCGCGTTGGCGGACCGCATGTCGATGTGCTGATGAGCGGTATACCTCCGAGGTATGAATGTGACTCTGAGGTATACCGCTCTCGACCACAGTCGCCCCTGCGGAGGTGACCGAGGGTCATCGCCGGCCGCCGGCCGGTGGCTGGTGGCTGGTCTGGAAGCTGTGCCGAAACGACATCGCCCGGCCGTTCCCCTGCGGGAACGGCCGGGCGGTATCGAGCCCTGGCCGGTCAGGCCAGTCGGGTCCGTTGCCGACGGACGAGGTACCAGCCGCAGAGCGTGACCACGACAAGCATGGCGACCACGCCGACCGCGTAGACCAGCCAACCCGGCCCGGTGGCCCGCGCGACCGCCATCGGCGCGGCGACGGGCAGGGCGATCGTGCCGGTCGCGGTGCGCTCGACGGTGCCGCTGGCGAGTTTCGCGTGGACCTCCCAGGTGCCCGCGGGCAGCGACTGGTTGACCTCGACGCGGACCTGGCCGCTCTGACCGGGCAGGATCGTCACGCCGTTGGTCACCTTGAACGGTCCGGCCTGCACCGCCGCCTTGCGCAGTGACACGGTGCCGGTCATGTCCAGGGCGCGCTGGCCGGTGTTCGTGATCTTAGCGGTCACCACGGGAAACTCACCCGTTCCGGGCTCGGCGGCCAGCCCGTCGATGCGGAAGTCCGTCGGTGGCTCACCGCCCGGGCCGACGTCGAGATAGACCCGGATGCCCACCCGGTGGATCTGCGTGACGTTGCCGGTGCGTTCCTTCGAGCTGGTGACCTGTGCCCAGATCGCGGCGTACCGCTCGCCCTTGGACGCCTTCCTCGGCACAGCGATCTCGACCTCGACCGGCTGGCGCTCGCCCGGATCCAGTTCCAGCGTGGCGGTCTTCAACCGGATCCACCCGCTGAGTTCGTTGCCCGTACGCCCCTCGGGCACGGCGAAGGCGTTGTTCTCCACCGAGGCCGCCCCGGAGTAGAAGTCGATCTTCTGCGTCTCGTCCGAGGTGTTCTGCACCTCGACCCGGCGGTGGATTGTCGTACCCGGATTCAGGTGGTCCACGATGTAGACCTGGGCACGCGGGTCCTGCACCCGGCTCGCGGGGATGTCCAGCATGCGGATGCTGATCGCGGCGTCGTCGGCGGGATCCTGTCGCTGTTCCCGCACGGCGACGGCTGGCGCCGCCGAGACCCCGAGCGCCACGAGGGCGACGGAGGCCAGCAGCACCAGCCGGCCGAGCGGCTTAGAACACCGAATGTGTCACCGTCCCCGTGTAGACACCCTGGACGGTGCCGACCGGGATGTTCACCGACAGCGTGGGGTTCCAGGTGGCGAAGTTGTTGCCCGTCCCACCGGTGTGGGTCATCGCCGTGCGCGGTACGTTGATGATCACCGCCTGAGCCGCGGTGGGCTGTCCCGGCGTGAAGGTGCCGCTACCGGCGGTCGCCGTGGCGGGACCGGACCAGTACAGGACGTTGATGTTCGGGATCGTCTCCCCGGACGTGCCGCCGCCGGTGGTGAAGTCGGTGGAGACGACGGTGGCGGTCCAGTTCGGGGTGAGCGACCCGCGCTGGTCCAGCACGGTGACCGGGCCGAGTTGACCGGTGACGGTCGACCCCTCCACACCGTGCCCGATGTTCGCCGTCGCCGGTACCGTGATCGAGAGACCACCGGCGGCGTCGACGGTGAGGGTCACGATCGTGTCGCCCGTCGTGTCGGCGACGGCCGGTCCGGCGAGAGCGAGGGTGGCGGCGATGCCGGCCACGCCCGCGAGAAGTTTCCTACGCATCAAGTCTCCTATCTGAATCGCCCAACGGATGCGAGTCAGAGACTATCTGCGCAAAACTGTATGAAACGGTCAAAAGGAACCACTGTCACCCGGCCGGGGTTCGGCCAGGCCGGGAAGTGGTCAGGCCGGCACCACGTACGGGAACGCCTCGGCGCGGGCGGCCTTCGTGACATGGGGGGTGAGGCCCGAGGTGGTGCCGGTGTTGAGGACCAGGGAGAACATCACCTCGGGCGCGTTGTCGGCCATGGTGCGGCCGTTGTGGACCGCGAAGCCGTAGTTCGCGGCCGTGCCCACCGTGTAGGACAGCACGTCGGGGTAGAGCACCCGGGCGACGCTCCAGCCGTACGCCTGCGGGTCCGGCGCGGTGCCGTTCGCCGCGACGACCCCGGCGACCGCCTTGGCTATCTCCTCCCCGTCCTCGGGCAGGTCCTGGCTGGGGTGCCGAAAGTTCGCCGGGTCCGAGAAGTCGGTGTCGTGCGGCCAGAAGACGGGCCACATCATGGGGTGGCCGGCGCGGTTGATCTGCCGCCACCCGCCCGCGTCGGTGGCGAGCAGGGTTCGACACCAGACCCCGATCTCGGTGCCCTCGCGCAGCAGCGGTTCGTCGTGGGAGACCTCCAGGACGATCGACTCGACGGTCGTGCCGGCGAAGCTGTTCTTGGCCTGCTCGGCCCGCCACGTCGAGCGGTCCACCGTCGCGCCGTTCTTGACCGCGCCGTTGATGGTGGCGAGTTCGTCGAGGTCGATGTAGAAGGGGTCGGTGATCCGGCCCGCCCAGACCCGGACGCGCTGCCCGGTCGTCACCTCGCCGGTCCTGCCCTCGGCGATGGGAGTCCCCATGGCGGCGTCGTCGCGGGCGTCGGCACCGGTGAGTTCGTACAGCTGGAGGGCCTGCGTGGCGTTTCCGTCCGGCTCGCCGAACGCGAACCGGTAGGTCAACTCCTCCATGTCCGAGCCGTTGAAGTGGACCTTGAACTCGTAGCGGGCCTCTGCGTGGAAGCCGCGCTTGATGTCGGCCCTGGTCACGGAGCTGTTGACGTCCATGACGAACACGGTGGCGCGGTCACCGTCGAAGACGTACAGGTCGTCGATGTAGAGCTGGCCGCCCTGGGCGGCGAGGGGGGTGTCAAGGTGGTGCGACATGGGCTCACTCCCGTAACGGCTAATTCGGACCAAGTCCGAACATAGCGGTCACGGTGTGGTTGCCCGACCGAATCGAGGTCCACCCCCGCGGGCAGGATGCCGCACGAGCGGGTGGGCCGTCCGACGGACGGCCCACCCGATCACGCCGGTCTCGTCAGAAGCGGGACCACTTCTGGTTGGACGCGCCGAGGCAGTCCCACAGGTGCAGCTTGCCACCGTTGTTGGGGTTGGCCTCCCGCACGTCCACGCACTTGTTGGCACTGAGGTTGACCAGGTCGCCCGCGCTGTTGAGCGTGAAGCGCTGGGCCGGGTTGCCGTTGCAGCTGACCAGGTTGATCTCGGTGCCGTTGGCCGTGCCGGCCCAGGCCGGGTCCATGCACTTGCCCATCGCCCGGACGGTTCCGTCGGAGGCGAAGGTCCATGACTGCGCCGCGGTCGTGTTGCAGTCCCAGATCTGGAGCTTGGCGCCCTCTACCGGGTTGGCGCTCGGGATGTCGATGCAGCGCCCGCTCTGCGCGCCCCGGATGCGCGTGGTGCCAGGCGTCGGGTTGCCGCCGTCGGAGGTGTAGCTCGATACCCGGACGTAGTCGACGAGCATCTGCTGGGGGAACTGCGTGGAGCCGTCCGGGTAGCCGGGCCAGTTCCCGCCGACCGCCACGTTGAGGATCATGAAGAACGGGTGGTCGAACACCCACCGGTTGCCGCCGAGGCGGGCCGGGTCGACGCGGTGGTACTGCACCCCGTCGAGGTACCAGGTGATCGCGCCCGGCTCCCAGTCCACCCGGTAGTCGTGGAACCCGTCGGCGAGCGGACCGCCGATGCTGCGGCTGCCGGTGATGCCGCCGCTGCCGGAGTAGCCGGGGCCGTGGACGGTGCCGTAGACGGTGTTGGGCTCCCGGCCGATGTTCTCCATGACGTCGATCTCGCCGGAGTCGGGCCACCCGCCGCCGGTGCCGAGCATCCAGAACGCCGGCCAGATGCCCTGGCCGCGCGGGATCTTGATACGGGCCTCGAAGCGACCGTACGTCTGGGTGAAGGTCGCGGCGGTCAGCAGTCGGGCGGAGGTGTACTCGCAGCGGCCGTAGTGGCACTGGTAGTTGGCGGGGTTTTCCCGGCGGGCCGTGATGACGAGGTTGCCCTGGCCGTCGTGTACGGCGTTGCTGGTGCTGTTGGTGTAGTACTGCCGCTCGTTGTTGCCCCAGCCGCCGCCGCCGATGTCGAAGCGCCACTTGTTCGCATCGACGGGCGTGCCGGCCGGGGCGTTGAACTCGTCCTGCCAGGTGAGCGGGCCGATGGCGGCCTCGGCCCGGTCGGACTGTCCCGGGAGGGTGAGGGAGGCGAGGGTGGTGACGAGGGCGACCGCCGCGAGGACGAGAGGACGGAGGCGGCGTGTGGGATGGGCTGTGAACACGGGAGGCTCCTCAGCGAGGTGGATGGTGGAGGTGGCGCGACGGGGGCGGCGCGGCAGGGGGCGCAGAGAGCGCTCTCCAAAGCGAAGCATGTCGATATAGCGGCTTTCTGTCAAGAGTGTTTCCAATGCCGCGACGGTCCGTTACCGCCTGATCACATCCCTCGATAGCGGTCGAATCGACCCTTCCTATTGCCGTGGAGCGTCCACGGGGGACAGGATGACGAGGTCCGCAGGAAACCTCCCCGTAACCTGCGTACTGCTGGTCTCTGTCACAAGGAAGTGGGAGTCAGTCATGAGCGACGCGTCGACGGCGCTGGGTGTGCGCCTCTACCCGGACCTGGTCGAGCGGGGTGGTCTGGCCCCCGCGCTCGTCGAGACCGCTGCCCGCCACCTGCTCGACATCGGCCGGGTGACCGCTCCCGAGCAGGGGCGCGGCCGGTTCACCTGCGCCGAGCTGCACTCCGATCAGGGTGTGGTGTGCGTCGGGCTGGGCTCGCAGGCGCGATACTTCATGATCGATCTCCGGTCCGCCGACGAGGTGCTGGCGCGCGGCGACTGCATGGACCTCGTCCAGGTCGCCCAGGTGGCCTCGGCCTGGCGGGAGGGCGCGACGCTCGCCGAGCTGACCGCCCGGTTCGCGTTCATGGAGGAGATCAAGCACCGCCCGGCGCCGGTGGTCCAGGTCGGCTGACCGGTGGGCGTGTCAGCACCGTAGCCGGGGCGGCAGCGGGGGGCCGGGAACGTCGTCCCGGTCCAGGTAGGACGACTCCACGAAGGCGACGAAACGTTCGGCGTCGGCCGCCGTGGACGCCAGACCGAACGAGACGCGGACCGCGCCGCCGGTCGGCAGTGCCAGCGCGTCGAGGTACTCGTCGATCGTGCCGACCCGGGCCAGCAGACGCCGCCGCAGCGTCTGCCGGGTGATGCCGAACGCCCCCTCGCCGGCGCCCGGATTGCAGAAGCAGCCGGTACGCAGGGAGAAACCGGCCGCGGCGGCCTCACGGGCGACGAGCCGCTCGTCGACAGGGGTGCCGTCCGGGCGCAGGACGTTGAACGTCACCGTCGCGCCCCGGCCCGCACCGGTGACGGGCCCGTACACCCGCGCCAGCGGTTGGCCGGTGCGATGTCGCGCCGCTGTCAGGCGGCCCAGCAACCAGGCGGTGAGCAGGCCGACCCGGGTGTGCACGAGGTCCACGCCGATCGAGTCGAGCCACCGCAGGCCGAACTCCACGTCCGGGATGCTCAGGAAGTTGAGCGTGCCGTCCTCGAACGCCGACTCGTCGTCCATCGAGCGGTGCCAGTCGCCCTGCACACTGACCGCCCGGATCGTGCCACCGGAGAACCACGGACGGCGCAGCCGGGCCAGCGCTTCCCGGCGCGCCAGCAGGGCGCCGACACCGGTCGGATAGCCGAAGAGCTTGTACCAGCTCAGACAGACGAAGTCGGGACGGACCGCGCGCAGGTCCAACCGGTTCGTCGCGGCGAACGCGGCGGCGTCCAGCAGCACGTCGTAACCGTGCCGATGGGCCAGCTCGACCCACGCGAGGGGATGCTGCACGCCGGAGAAGTTGCTCTGCGCCGGGTAGGCGAACAGGCCCCGGCGACCGGATCGACCCCACCTGCCGGCGTCGAGCACCGCGACCACATCGGACTCGGCGACCCGCAACTCCGGCCCGCTCAGCGGCACGTACCGGACCGGTGCGCCAGCCGCTCGGGCGTACTCACGGATGCCGTTGACCGAGTTGTGGTTGTCCCAGGTCAGCGCGAAGGGCGCGGCCCGGCCGAAGGCGTACGCCTCGCCGACCAAGCGGCACGCGCCGCTGGCGTTCGGAGTGAAGACCACCGCATACTCGGCCGGGTCGGCGTGGAAGAAGTCGAGCACCGCCTGCCGAGCCGACTCCACCAGCGAGCCGGCCGCCACGCTGCTGGGGCTCTCCGAGTGGGGGTTCCCGTACAGGTCCGCCAGTAGTCGGTCGTGGTGCGCCCGCACCTGGGCACGTGCGGCCACCCCCGCCCCGGCGTAGTCGAGGTAGACCTGGCCGTGCCGGTCCAGGTGCTGGTACTCCGTGGCGCGTAGCTCGTCGATGCGCGCGGTCTCGGCGTACCCCGGCATCGCGGTCGGGGTTGGGCCGGGAGCGTGCTCAGGACGCACGGCGGGCCTCCCGCCGTACCAGCACCGCCCAGGTCGCCACGAGCGAGAGCAGGACGAAGCCGCCGAGCACCAGCCAGTCGATCCAGACCGGCCGGGAGAAGCTGTCGCCGTACGTCTGCAACAGCGGCGGTCCGAGCGGTGAGCCGCCGTCGCGCCACAGCCGCTCCACCCCGGCGGTGTGCCCCAACCCCTCGAACGCCCAGCGGTTCGACATCGCATAGCTGAGCCATCGTCCGCCGTCCGCCATGGCCGGCACCGGCAGGATCGCCCCGACGAACAGCACCTGCGGGAAGCACAGCATCGGCAGCATGAGGGTGGCCTGGGCCGCGTCCGACACGGCCGCGGAGCAGAGCAGGCCGAGCGCGAGCGCGGCGGCCGAGGAGAGCAGCAGGGTCGCGTACAGGGCCGCGAAATCACCGCCGCCGACCGGCGGCAGCCGGTCCATGCCGCGCAGCACCCCGAGCAGGGCCAGGTCCACCAGGGCGAGCAGCGGCAGGAGCACCGCGACCTTCGCCATCAGGTACGGCAGCAGCCGGACACCCGCCAACCGTTCCCGACGCAGGATCGGTAGCTCGGTGCAGATCTGGAGGAGTCCGTAGGTCAGCCCGAAGAAGAAGCCACCGAACGCGATCCAGAACAGGATCATCACGGTGACGGTCGGGCTGGGACTCGCCGGGTCGAACGCGCCGGGGCGGAACAGCAGCGCGAACATTCCCAGCACCATCAGGGGCGAGCCGAGCAGGATCGCCAGCGTCAACCGGTTCCGGGCGACGATCTCCGTGTTGCGGGCGGCGAGCACCCACCACTGGCGCAGTCGGCCGACCGGTCGCCGCCCGGGTGCCGGGCCGGTGTCCGGGGCGGTCGTGGCGGCGGTCGGTGCCCCGACGCGGTACGCGGCGAACCGTTCGGGCCACACGGTCTGGTCGGACTCCTCGTCGAGCAGGAGGTGCACCTCCGCGAGGGATCGCAGTCCGAAGAACTCCCGGGCGGCGGCGGGTGTGCCGGCGTACGCCAACCGGCCGTCGCGGGTCAGCACGACCACCCGGTCGCAGTGGTCCACGTCGGTGACCTGGTGGGTGGTGAGCACGACCGTGGCACCGGCGTCGGCGAGCGTGCGCAGCGCGCGTAGGAGGTCCACGGCGGTCGTGGGATCCAACCCGGAGGTGGGCTCGTCGAGGAAGAAGACGCCGGGTCGGGTCAACAGCTCGACGGCGATGCTGGCGCGTTTGCGTTCACCGCCGCTGAGGCGGCCCACCGGCACGTCGGCCCGTTCGGTGAGCCGCAGCTCGGCGAGCACCTCGGCCACTCGACGCGACACATCGGCGGGGCTGGTCCCGGACGGCAGGCGCAGCCGGGCGGCGTACCGCAGGGTGCGGGCCAGCGGCAGCTCGCGGTGGATGATGTCGTCCTGCGGGACGAAGCCGACCATGCCGGCAGGGACGCCGTCGTCGTACGACACGGTGCCGGACGCCGGTCGGCGGACCCCGGCCAGCGTCTCCAGCAGGGTGGTCTTGCCGGCGCCGCTGACGCCGATGATCGCCACCAGCTCGCCCGGCGTGACGGTCAGCGAGATGTCGTCGAGGACCCACCGTCCACCTCGGACGGTCTGGCCGAGGCCGCTGGCCATGATGCTCAGGCCGGTGCGCGGTGCGGTGGTCTGCTCGGTCGTCATGACGAAGGTGCCCGATCCGGTCGGTGACGTGTGCGCCTGACATCGTGCCTCGCCGATGCTACGTCGCCCGGCGCGCTGCCCCGTCTTGCGATCACGGTGGCATGAACCGGTCGACCGGGGGAAGACCGACGCTGCACCCCACCGGAGGGGAGTCGGGCATGAGAGCCGTCGTCTACGTGGACGTTCGGGACGTCGCGGTGCGGGAGGTGCCCGACGCGGGGTTGGAGGCGGCGACCGACGCGCTCGTACGGATCACGTCCACCGCGCTGTGCGGCACCGACCTGCACATGTACGACGGGCGCACCGGCGCCGAACCCGGGCTGGTGTTCGGTCACGAACCGCTGGGTGTGGTGCAGGAGGTCGGCTCGGCGGTGCAGACCGTACGCCCGGGCACCCGGGTGGTGATCCCCACGCACCTGTTCTGCGGCACCTGCGTGATGTGCTCCCGAGGACTCTCGGCGGCCTGTCTGCGAGCGCGGGCCGAGGGGCCGGGCGCCGCGTACGGCTACGCCGGGATGGGCCCGTACCGGGGTGCCCAGGCCGACCTACTGCGGGTGCCGTGGGCCGATGCGAACTGCGTACCGGTGCCGGGGGAGCCGGGCGACGCGTACGAGGACGACTTCGTGCTGCTCGCCGACGCGTTCGTGACCGGGTGGCATGCTGCGGCGACCCTGGCCGAGGTGCAGACCGGCGACACCGTGGCCGTGTTCGGCGCCGGCACCATCGGCCTGCTCGGCGCGTACTCGGCGTTGCTGCGGGGCGCGCGGGTCGTCTACTGCGTCGACGGGGTGGACGCCCGTCTCGACAAGGCAGGTGAGCTGGGGGCGGTTCCGGTCGACTTCCGCCTCGGCGACCCGGTCGAGCAGATCCGCGCCGACCGCGCGCGGGCCGGCCTGCCGCTGGGCGAGGAGAAGCTGGGCGGGATCGACCGGGTCATCGACGCGGTCGGCTTTCAGGCGCGCGACCGCGAGCACCCCGACCGGGAGCGTCCGAACCAGGTGATCGCCGACGCCGCTCGACTGGTCAACCCCGCCGGCTCGATCGCCGTCGCCGGGGTCTACCCGGAGAAGGACCTGCACCCGCGCCCCGGCGCGAGCGCGCACGAGGAACTCGTCGCGCCCTGGGGCACCCTGTTCACCAAGGGCGTCGCCGTGCGCTTCGGGCGCACGCACGACCGCCGCTACACGGTGCTGCTGCGGGACCTGGTCGTCGCCGGTCGCGCCCGGCCCGGCGCGATCGTGACCCACCACGGCACCCTCGACGACGCGCCGGAGCTGTACCGCAGCTTCGACCGTCGGGAGGACGGGGTGATCAAGGCGGTGCTGCGCCCGAGCTGATCGGGCGGCTCTCCCCGATCCGGACTCGACGGACATCCCGGTGGAAGTGGCGCGACGGCAGCCGTCGACGCCGTCATCCGGCAGAGGCGTGGGTCACAGGCCGGTCGAGGATGGTCGAGGCATCATTGACGCGGCACCGGGCGTCGCGGCCAGATCATGATCGTTCGATGGCGGCGCAGCCGAGGGTGCGCCGATATTTCGCCGGCCTGTGTGCATCGTGGCTGGTGGCGGGCCTGGTGATGATGATCGGAGCTGATCGGTCCGCGGCTCAGCATTTGACAACGTTGCCAGGAGCAGGCCATGGTGCCATCGGCGACTCATGAGGCGATTGTGACAGGCGAATACTCTGCTTCGTCTATATTGCCGGATTGTTACATTTTCAACACGTCCTCGCCTTGCGGATGGCCTGCTCGCCGCAATACGTTGCCGTCAACAACAAAACCAAGTGAAGGTTCAACCTTCCGGAGGCAACCGATGACGTTGGCGAGGTGGTACGAGCGATGAGCAACGTGCCGATCCTCCTTGAGATGCGCTCCATCACCAAGGAGTTCCCCGGAGTCAAGGCCCTCTCCGACGTCAACCTGGTGGTTCGCGCCGGCGAGATCCATGCCATCTGCGGCGAGAACGGTGCGGGCAAGTCCACGCTGATGAAGGTGCTCAGCGGGGTCTACCCGTACGGCAGCTACGACGGCCAGATCGTCTACCAGGGTTCGGAGAGCAAGTTCTCCGACATCCGGGCGAGCGAGAGCGCCGGAATTGTGATCATCCACCAGGAGCTCGCGCTCATCCCCGGGATGTCGATCGCCGAGAACATCTTCCTCGGCAACGAACCTCGCAGGCGGGGCGCGATCGACTGGAAGGCCGCGAACCGGATGGCGCTGGACCTGATGGCCCGGGTCGGTCTGGAGGAAGACCCGGACACCCTGGTCAAGGACATCGGCGTCGGCAAGCAGCAGCTCGTGGAGATCGCGAAGGCGTTCGCCAAGGACGTGAAGCTGCTCATCCTGGATGAGCCGACGGCCGCGCTGAACGAGGCGGACTCCCGGCACCTGCTGGACCTGCTGCGCGGCTTCCGCTCCCGCGGCATCACCTCGATCATGATCTCGCACAAGCTGAACGAGATCGAGGCGATCGCCGACCAGATCACGATCCTGCGGGACGGCCGGACCGTGGAGACCCTCGACGTCAAGGCCGACGGGGTCGACGAGGACCGGATCGTGCGGGGCATGGTCGGTCGCGAGCTGAGCAGCCGTTTCCCGGACCACACCCCGAAGATCGGTGAGGTCTTCTTCGAGGTCCGCAACTGGAACGTCCGGCACCCGATCTCCGCCGACCGGCAGGTCTGCAAGAACGAGAGCTTCGTGGTGCGCCGCGGCGAGATCGTCGGCTTCGCCGGCCTCATGGGCGCGGGCCGCACCGAACTCGCGATGAGCGTCTTCGGCCGCTCCTACGGGGTGTACGAGTCGGGAACGATCATCAAGGACGGCAAGGAGATCGTCCTGAAGTCGGTGGCCGACGCCATCGACCACGGGCTCGCGTACGTCAGCGAGGACCGCAAGGCGCTCGGCCTCAACCTGCTCGACGACATCAAGACGTCGACGGTGGCCGCCAAGCTGTCCAAGATCTCGCACCACGGCGTGCTGGACGAGGTCGAGGAGTACCAGGCGGCCGAGGCCTACCGCAAGGAGTTGCGGACCAAGGCCCCGACGGTCGACGAGGGCGTCTCCAAGCTCTCCGGCGGCAACCAGCAGAAGGTCGTCCTGGCCAAGTGGATGTTCAGCGACCCGGACCTGCTGATCCTCGACGAGCCGACCCGTGGCATCGACGTGGGCGCCAAGTACGAGATCTACGGCATCATCCAGCGGCTCGCCGACCAGGGGAAGGGCGTTGTCGTCATCTCCTCGGAGCTGCCTGAGCTGATCGGGCTCTGCGACCGCATCTACACCGTGTTCGAAGGCGCCATCACGGGCGAGATCGCTCGGGCGGACGCGGACCCGGAGACCCTCATGAAGCAGATGACCTCGACGAAGAAGTTGGCCACCCGATGAGCCGTATCAAGGACCTTCAGAAGAACCTGTTTGGAGGCACGACCTCCAACGCCCGCCAGTTTGGGATGATCTTCACTCTGGTGGCGATCGTCCTGATCTTCCAGATCTGGACTGATGGGCTGACGCTGCGGTCGGACAACCTGATCGCGCTGTTCCAGCAGAACTCGTACATCCTGATCCTGGCCATCGGCATGCTCATGGTGATCGTCGCCGGGCACATCGACCTCTCGGTCGGCTCGGTAGCGGCGTTCACCGGCATCCTGGTCGCCAAGTCGATGACCGAGTGGAATCTGCCCTGGCCCGCTGCCATCGCGTTCGGCCTCGCCATCGGCGCGGTGATCGGCGCCTGGCAGGGCTTCTGGGTCGCCTACATCGGGGTGCCGGCGTTCATCGTCACCCTGGCCGGCATGCTGCTCTTCCGCGGCGGCAACCAGTTCATCGGCAACGCGCAGAGCATCCCGGTGCCGGAGGGCTTCCGGGAGATCGGCTCCGGCTTCCTGCCCGAGTTCGGTCCGGACACCGGCTACAACAACGCGACGCTGCTGCTCGGTCTGGCCGCCGCGCTGGCGGTGGTGTGGCGCGAGATCCGGGCCCGCAACACCCGGCGGGCGATGGACGCCGACCCGGCGCCCCTGTGGATCTCGATCCTGCGGATGGCCGTCATGGTCGGCGTGATCGCCTTCGCGGCGCTGCGCTTCGCCAGCGGTCGCGTCGGCACCAGCTTCCCGATCTCGGGCATCATCCTGGTGGCGCTGGTCATCGCGTACTCCTTCTACACCCGCAACACGGCCGGTGGCCGGCACATCTACGCGGTGGGCGGCAACTCCCGGGCGGCCGAGCTGTCCGGCGTGAAGCTCAAGCGGGTCAACTTCCTCGTCATGATGAACATGTCCGTCCTGGCCGCGCTGGCCGGCATGATCTTCGTGGCCCGTTCGCAGGCCTCCGGCCCGCAGGACGGCAACGGCTGGGAGCTGGACGCCATCGCCGCGGTCTTCATCGGTGGCGCGGCCGTCGCCGGCGGCATCGGCACCATCAGCGGCTCGATCGTCGGTGGTCTGGTCATGGCCGTGCTCAACAACGGCCTCCAGCTCGAGGGCGTGGGCACCGACAAGGTCCAGATCATCAAGGGCCTGGTCCTGCTGCTGGCCGTCGCGATCGACGTCTACAACAAGAGCCAGGGGCGCTTCTCCATCATCGGAAGCCTGATGCGGCCGTTCCGCCGCGAGGACTCCACCCCACCCGCCTCACCGCCGGACGCGGAGCGCGAGCCCGCCAAGGCAGCGGTGTCCGGCTGACGGCCACCAACCTCTCCACCCGTCTCACATCCAGAAAGGCAAGTCCTCACCATGCGTAAATTCTTCGGCACGTCGGTGGTGGCCATCAGCGCCGCCGCCATGTTGGCCCTGGCCGGCTGCGGCTCCGGCCGTGACGGCGACGACTCGGGCTCCAAGGGCGGCGACGCCAAGGGCTTCGCGGCGAACTCGCTGATCGGCGTGGCCCTGCCGGCCAAGACCTCGGAGAACTGGGTCCTCGCCGGTGACCTGTTCAGCAACGGTCTCAAGGAGGCCGGTTTCCAGGCTGACGTGCAGTACGCCGGCGCGTCGACCACGGTTGCCGACCAGCAGGCCCAGATCACCGCCATGACCACCAAGGGCGCCAAGGTCATCGTCATCGGCGCGACCGACGCCGCGCAGCTGGCGACCCAGGTCGCGGCCGCTCACGCCGCCGGTGCCAAGGTCATCGCGTACGACCGCCTGATCAAGAACACGGCTGACCTCGACTACTACGTCGCGTTCGACAACTTCAAGGTCGGCCAGCTCCAGGGCCAGGCCCTGCTGGACGGCATGAAGGCCAAGAAGCCGAACGGCCCGTACAACATCGAGCTGTTCTCCGGCTCGCCGGACGACAACAACGCCGGTGTCTTCTTCGACGGCGCGATGAGCGTGCTCAAGCCGGAGATCGACAAGGGCAACGTCGTCGTGGCCTCGGGTCAGAAGGACGTCAAGCAGACCGCCATCCAGGGCTGGAAGGCCGAGGGTGCGCAGGCCCGCATGGACCAGCTGCTGACCTCGACCTACGGCAGCAAGGAGCTGGACGGCGTCCTCTCCCCGAACGACACCCTGGCCCGCGCCATCCTGACCTCGGTCAAGGGTGCTGGCAAGCCGACCCCGATCGTCACCGGCCAGGACTCCGAGGTCGAGTCGGTCAAGTCGATCGTCAAGGGCGAGCAGTACATGACGATCAACAAGGACACCCGCAACCTGGTGAAGGAGACCATCAACATGGTCAAGGCTCTCCAGGCCGGCAGCGCCCCGCAGGTGAACGACACCAAGTCCTACAACAACGGCAGCAAGGTCGTGGACACGTTCCTGCTCCCGCCGGTCGCCGTCACCAAGGCGAACGCGGCCGAGGCGTACGCGAACGACCCGAAGCTCGCGCCGCTCACCAAGTAATCACCGCACGGTAGGCAGCACCGCCGATGGGTCCCGGGTCTCCTCTTCCGGGACCCATCGTCGTCCGTGCCTCATCGTTCACCCGGCACCGCTCGAAGAAGGAGGTCTGACCGTGGCAACACCGGTGCGGTCCAGGCCAGTCGGCGCCGGCCGTAACCTCGACACCCCACTGCCTCCGGTCCCCGGTGCGAGCCAGGAGGAGATCCGGCGGCAGAACCTCGGCGCCGTGCTGCGGTACGTGCACCTGCACGGGCCGACGTCGCGGGCCGAGCTGACCAGCCGCCTCGGCCTCAACCGCAGCACCATCGGCGCCCTCGCCGCCGACCTGACCGCCAGCGGTCTCGTCACCGAAGAGGCACCGACCACGAGTCGCCGCGCGGGCCGTCCATCCCTCGTGGTCAGCCCCCGTTCCGACCGGGTCTACGCGCACGCGCTCAGCATCGACGCGGACCGGCTGCGGGCGGCGCGCATCGGCCTCGGCGGTCGCATCCTCGACCTGCGGGAAGTTCCCCGTCCCGGCGGCATGTCGGCCGTCGACGCGGTCCGCCCGCTGGCCGACCTCGTGCGCGGAATGGAGCGCACCACGGCCGCCGGCGCGCTGCTGGTCGGCGGCGCGGTCGCCGTCACCGACACCACCCGGGACGCCGACGGCGGCCTGCGGATCGTCGGCGTCGAGGAGGGCCTGAGCGCCGCACTCGAGGCCGAGCTGACCGACTGCCCAGGATTCGTGGCCGGGGATCTGGCCGACATCGCGGGCCTGGCCGAGCACATCCGGGGCGTGGCCCCCGGCATCGACGACCTCATCTACCTGCACGGCGACCTCGGCATCAGCGCCGGCATCGTGGTCGGCGGCCGACTGATGATCGGCCACCGGGGCCACAGCGGCAAGGTCGGCCACATGGTGGTCAACCCGAACGGCCTGCCCTGCGGCTGCGGCTCCCGTGGTTGCTGGGAGACCGAGATCTCCGAGGCCGCGCTGCTGCGGCACGCCGGCCGCGACCCCGACGACCGCGCCGCGGTGGCCGACGTGCTGCGCGCGGCGGCGGACGGCGACCCGACCGCCCTCGCTGCCGTCGAGCAGGTCGCCGACTGGCTCGGCTTCGGCGTCGCCAACCTGGTCAACGTGGTCAATCCCGACGCCGTGGTGTTCGGTGGCTCGCTGCGCGACATCTACATCGCCGGCGCGGACACCGTGCGGCGGAGGCTGGACGCCATGCCGCTGCCGGCCTCCCGTGAACACCTGCGGCTGCGCGCGGCGGCGCTCGGCCGTGACGCCGTCCTGATCGGGGCGGCCGAGTTGGCCTTCGACAAGCTGCTGGCCGACCCGCTCAACGTGGGCGTCGCCGGTCCGTCGAATCCCGCCGAGTCGGTCTAGGGAATCTCCCGCACCACGCTGGTGCCGTTGCCCGTCCGGGACTCCCACACCCAGGACTCGTGCAGCTCCAGGCGACCGTCCGTCAGTACCCGCACCTCGGTCGCGCAACGGCCGGTGGACGTCTGCCCCTCGGCGTTGAGCTGGACGTAGCGGAAGTCCAACCGGTCGCCCGCACGGGTGCCGACGAGGTAGCCGCGCCGGATCGACCCGCCGGCGTACTCGGCCCAGATCTCACCGGCCCGCTCCCGGTACGCGAAGACCGTCTCGGTGCCGACCTCGCCGGCCACCACATCCGCCACGGCGGCGAATCGCCGACCGTCCAACGAGATCGTCATGCCGACGACGCTAGTCGAGTCGGCGCTCCCGGCCGAGGCTGGCGTCGTCGGCGATCGGTGGCTGCTGAGCGGCTCGACACGCCGGGGTGTTACTGCTGAGCCGGCAACCATCGAATCGGCCGGCCGCTTTCGCCGACCGTCACGCGCCCGCGCAGGCGGGTGATCGCCGGGGCCCCCGTGGCTCCGGCGATCACCCGCTCGGTTACGCGATCCGGCGGACCCGACGCACGGCGAGGTAGAGCAGGAGTACGGCGAGGGCCACGAAGATGCCCGTCTCGATGCTCTGGAACAGCCAGAAGCGGTCGGCCGGCTGGTACATCTCCCAGTTGTACGCACCCGGCCCGAGGCCCAGGTCGGCGCCGCAGGCTCGACCGTCCGGGCCCTTGCCGCCCGGCGGGCACTGGATGCGGGTGTTCTCCGCGACCATCGTCCCGTCGGCGTCGCGGATTCCCACGGCGAGAACCCAGTTGCCCCGGTCGCCCTCCGGAATCCCGCCCCCCTCGATCGGGAAGGTCTGGGTTTTGGCCGGCTGATAATGCGGTCGGGCCAGGATCTCCACCGCAGCCCGTACACCGATGTACCCGGCCAGGGTGATGCCCATGGCGGGCAGCATCCGCTTGAAGACGGTGCCGGCGAAGATGCCGAGCGCCACGGCGAACAGGGTGTACCCGATCGGCACGATGCCCTGAAGGTCGAAGACGATCACGCCGAGTCGACCCTCGTGCGCTGCCTTGGTGAGCGGTTCGACCCACCACGACATGCCCAGTCCGTAGCCGACCGCGAGGAGCACGACGGCGCCGCCGACCAGCCCGAACTTCACCAGCGCCCAGCGGGTGCGGCCGACGCCCTGGGTCCAGACGAACCGGTGCGTGCCCTGCTCCACCTCGCGAGCCACCAGCGGTGCGCCCCAGAACAGGCCGACCAGCACCGGCAGGGTGATCAGCAGCACCGCCACCAGGTTCAAACTGTCGTACCGGTCGCTGAAGCGGCGCAGGCCCACCTCACAGGTCTGTGCGGCAGTCTCGCTGAGGGTGGACGGGCGTAGACACTGCGCGAGTCCGAGGTCGGCGAAGGTGTGCCGCATCGACAGGCCGATCGGCACCAGCACCGCGGCGAGCACCAGGAATCCCAGCAGGGTGTAGAACGCCAGCTTGCGGTGTTGCCGCCAGGTCAGCCAGATCATGCCGCCACCCCCCACTCGCTGTGACTGGTCTGCGCGACGCCGTCGGCCAGGTAGGCCAGGACGACGTCCTCCAGGCTGACGTCGCGGATCGTCCAGGCGGGATCGGTGACGGGACCGTCGGTGCGTACCAGCAGCGTGGACTGCCGGTCGGTGTGGCTGGCCCGGACCACGTGCGCGACGCCCCCGATCGGACCGCCGTCGTGCCGCGGACCGACGAGCTGCCGGTGCCCGGCAACCAGGTCGTCGACCGAGCCGGTGAGCTGCACCTGGGCCGCGTTGAGCACGATCAGGTAGTCGCAGACGCGCTCCAGGTCGGCCAGCAGGTGCGAGGAGAGCAGGACGGTGGTCCCGGAGTCCGCCACGCTGCCCATCAGCGACTGGAGGAACTCCCGACGGGCCAGCGGATCGAGGCTGGCCACCGGCTCGTCGAGCAGCAGCAGCCGGGGTTGTTTGGCCAGCGCGAGGGCGAGCGCCACCTGGGCCCGTTGCCCGCCGGAGAGTTTGCCGACCGGCTTGTCGGGCGGTATCCCGAGCTGCGCCAACCGGGTCCGGGCCAGCGCCGCGTCCCATCGCCGGTTGAGCTTGCCGCCGGCGACGACCAGCTCGGCAGCGGTGAAGTCCCGGTACAGCGGGGTGTCCTGGGCGACGAACCCGATGTCGGCCAGCCCGTCCGTGTCGCCGTACGGCGACCTGCCGAACACCCGCACCGCGCCCTCGTCGGGCTTGAGCAGCCCGACGGCCAGGTGCAGCAACGTGCTCTTGCCCGCGCCGTTGGGCCCGACCAGCGCGGCGATCCGGCCGGCCGGAAGGTGCAGCGAACAGTCCCGTAGCGCCCACGTTCTGCCGTACCGCTTGCCCAGCCGGTCGGCCTCCAAGACCATCTCCATCCTCTGTCCTCTCGTACTGCTCACGCGGGTTCCTTCTGTGGGGCGTCGTCGGTGAGGGTGGCGCGCAGCGTGGTCTCCACCAGGGCGACGACGTCCTCGGCCGTGAGGCCGGCGGCCCGCGCCCGCTGCAACCACGCCACGAGGTCGTCACGCAGCTCGGCCTGGTTGGGCAGGGACGCGCCGGCCAGGGTGCGCTGGACGAACGTGCCCACCCCGGGTCGGCCGCCGACCAGGCCCTCGATCTCCAACTCCCGGTACGCCTTCAACACCGTGTTCGGGTTGATCGCCAGTGACTGGGCGACGTCCCGAACCTTCGGCAGCTGATCGCCGGGTGCGAGCAGACCGACCCGCAGCGCCTGCTTCACCTGCTGCACGAGCTGCATGTAGGTGTTCACCTTCGACCGGCTGTCGAGCACGAACTCGATCACTCGTGATGATCCTTCCTGTTGTCCTACGACAGTAGGACTAATAGACAGCTTGGTCGGACCGAGGGCGGCTGTCAAGCGCGAGGCGACCGTGGCACCCGTGGGCCAGCCCCTGGCACCGACGGGTCAGCCCTGCGGGAAGGGAACAGGCACGCGATCCGTACTCGAGGGGGAGGTGCTCGATGGTCACCAACGAACTCACGGCGACGACGGCGACGCCGCTACAGATCGCCCGGACCCGGGCAACTTCGCCACCAACTCGGCGGCCGGTGCCCGCTACGGATACCTGCTCGTCTGGGTCGTGGTGGTGGCCAACCTGATGGCCATGCTGGTCCAGACGCTGACCGCCAAGCTGGGCCTGGCGACCGGCCGCAGCCTGCCGGAGCTGTGCCGCGAGCGCCTGCCCCGCCCGGTCAACCGGATGATGTGGGTGCAGGCCGATGGGGACGGGCCGGACGGGGCTACTCGTCCTCGTCCATTGGGCGGGGGCGTCGGTGCTCGGCGATGTACTTCTCTACATCAGCCTTGAGCCAGATCGAACCGACCGACAGCCGGGCGTAGGGAGCCGGAAAGTGTGGCGACTGCTGGATCTGGCGGAACCGTGAGCGGCCCACCCCGAGCATCGCCAAGACCTCGCCCGCCGCGACGAGTTCGCCCGGTCCATCTGCCATGCGAACGAAGGTAGACCGCCGGTACGGCACTCCCCGGTCCGGCCGTTTTGGTTCTGCGCGTCCTGCGTACATCCCTGGCCGTGCGAGCAGGCGAAAGTCGAACTCGTGGCCGACTACTCGGACGAGCCGAAGCTGCTAGGGGTGGACATGGTTGGCTGCCTGACTGAGGCGAGCCGGGACCTGACCGACTTGTACTGGACCGCACCCCGGTCCGGTGGAGCACTACTACCGCCGATTCTTGGGCTGGGTCAAGCAGGCCTTGGCCGCCCACCGACCCCGCGGCTCCGGTCACTTCCACTGGTTCTAAGCCACGTACCCCCGCCCGGAGGGTCGGGGCGCAGCCAGCAGGCAGTCCCCAACGGCGAATGCGGCGCGACCGACGGGGTCAAGTGCGGCCGGTCACGGGCGGGGTTTTCCAGCGGGGCGCGACCGGCGCGATCAGGTGCGGCGTCCCTCGTCCCGCGTCGGGATCTCCTGACGCTGTTCGAGGGCGTCCGCCGGGTTGGCGTCGGCCGGCAACGACGTCACCTCCTCCAGAGCGCCGGCCGGCAGCGCGCCCTGCTCGGCCAGGTCGGCCTCGGACGCCTCCGGGTCCACGTCGCCGGAGACCCGGTCCGGCGGTCCCACGTCGAACGCGTCCTGCCGCTGCTCGGCGGCGTCGGCCTCCGGAGGAGGGAACTGATCGCCCTGTTCGTCCCGGTACGTGCTCATCGAAGCCTCCTACCCGGCGGAAGTCGACATGACGCCGGGCCGCTGCCTACCCGTCGCCGTCGCACTCACGCCTGGCGCGCCACCCGCGCGGCGACGGCCTCGACCGACTCGGGATGCCTCGCCAGCAGCCCGGCCACCCCGCCCTGCTCGGCGGCAGCGTCGTCGACCGGCAGCCACCCACCGTCGTACCCGAGCAGACCGGAGATCGCGTCGACCACCTCGGGATGCGCGGCGAGGAGGACGCCGACCCGCCGCCGTGGCCCGGAGGCGGCACGTTTGTCGTGCAGCCGCCTCACAGGTGGGGCCGCGACCCACGGCGGCACCCAGGAATCCAGCTCCGGCAGCGACTCCGGGAAGGTGCGTCCGGCCTCACGGATCAGGAGCGGAACCAGCTCCGGGCCCTGCTCCCGCAGTGTCGTGATCAGGGTCGGCAACCAGGGCAGCAGCACCGGATCGGGCAGTCGGGCGAAGGCCGTGGAGATCGTCTCGACGACGAACGGCGCGAGACCCGGCACCGGTTCCAGCGCGTGCACGAATCCGGCCAGGTACTGCGGGAAGGCCGGCACCACCAGCGGGTTGGCCAGCAGCTCGGCACACCGGGCCCGCAGATCGGCCACCGACAGCAGGCCGAGCTGGTGTCGGCCCGCCCAGAGCAGGGCCACCTTCGCCGGCGCGGTCGGGTGCGACTGCGCGACCGCCAGTTCCAGCTGGGTTCGGTCGCAGCCCAACGACAGCGCCAGACCCTCCATGGAGAACAGGAAGCCGAGCATCGCGCCGACCTGCCGCACGTTGGTCTCGTCGCTGGTGATCGCGGTGGGCAGCAGGGTGCAGTAGTGCGCGTACCCGGTCGTCACGAATGCCTCACACCAGGCCGGCAGGGTCGGCGCGGTGGCCCGGTGATGCGCCAGCAACCGTCGGATGCGGCGCAACACGTCGGGAGCGTCGTCGACGGTGCGCGCGGTGGCGAGCAGCTCCACCGCCCGCGCCCCCAGCTCGTTGACCAGGCGCGGACTGTCGAGCAACCGGATCGCGTCCTCGACCGCGGCCAGGGCGCCGGCGGCGGTGGCGTCAGGGCCACGCACCGCCCGGCGCAGTCGTTGCTCCAGCACTTGCTCGACGGTCACACCCTCGTAGCCCAGCTCGATCAACGCCCGCTGATGGTGACCGAGCGCCAGGTCCCAGCTCTCCTGGACCGAGCGCTTGCCGAGCCGCCGCTCACCCATGATCGGGCGGACCGCGGCCGGTGGCAGCAGATGACGCAGGATCCACAGCAGGTCCGAGCAGCGGGCCAACGCCGGCTCGGCGTTCAGGTCCAGCAGCGCCCGTTGGACGGTGCGCTTCTCCAGGGCCAGGCCGAGCGGTTCCAGCCGATCGAACACGTCGCGGGCCAGCGGCGGCAGAGCGTCGTAGCCGACCTGACCGATCCGGTCGCCGCCCAGCAGGATCTCGCAGAGCCGCCGGACGTCCCGCCGGCCGGGCACCACGTCCTTCTCGATGCAGGTGACCGCGGCGTCGGCGAAGTCGTACGGGGTGGGCCGGGCCCGGTTGCGCAGACCGGCCAGCAGGACCGACGTCTCGAAGACCGCGATCGCGTCGGCGGTGCTCGCCAGGTATCCGTTGCGGCGAGCCAACCGGACGATGTCGACACACCAGCCGCGCAACTCCGCCTCGTCCAGGCCGTCCAGGCGTGGTGGCGCGGCGAGGAAGCCGCTGAGTCGGTCATCGACCGGCCCGGCGGGGGAGGGAACCGTCGTGACCCGGCCGCGCCGCCCCCGGGCGGTGGTCGTGCGTTGGCCGCCGAGCTGGTACGGCGACAGCCCGTGGCGGCGTACCTCCTTGGCCCAGGTCGCCGAGGCGATCGACACCGAGCCCGACGCCAGCCCGAACTGTGCCTCGATCGCCGAGTGGCTGGACGGGATCAGCCCATACCGCCAGCGGGTGTCGGTGCGCGGGGTGATCTCGAAGTCGTCCGCGGCGGAGCCCAGCCCGAACTGCTCGACCCGGCTGGCGGCGTGGAACGCGCCGCAGACGTAGAGGCAGTCAGCCGGATCGACGCCGGAGGTGGCCAGGTGCTGACGCATCCGCGTCCACATGTACCGCTCGCGGTCCTCGTCGCGATCGAGCCGATCCGCGTCGGCCGGGCGCAGCCGCCGGAACAGGCTGCCGATCAGCACCATCACCTGCCGGTACGTGTCGTGGTCGGCGTCGGCCAGCGGGCGTTCGACGTACTGGTCCCACCATTCCGACCAGTGCCGCACCTTGCCGTGGTGCAGCAGGTACGCCTCCAGCTCCGCGAACCGGGGTCGCAGGTCGCCGATCTCCACCCCGACCGCGTCGCCGTGCAGTCCCGATTCGGCAGCGGTGTCGGTCGGCCCGTTCGCGCTGCTCGCGCCGGTCGGCTGTTCGCGCGGCGACCACTGGAAGACGTGGTCGGTGGAGCGGTCCACCAGCACCAACTCCACGCCGGGGGTCTCCAGCGCGTACGCGATGGCCTGGTATTCCGCCGACGCCTCGGTGATCGGTGCGACGACACTGAGCGGCCCCCAGTCGGCCGGAAAGCCGGGCAGCTCCGACGCGAACGCCTGCACCGCCACGGGCAGGCGGCAGTTGCGCAGCTCGCCGAGCAGCGGCTGGAGATCCTCGCACAGCTCCAGGTAGATCACCCGGGGCTGTTTGGCGCGCAGCCGGCGCACCATGGCCAGCGCGGAGGCCGGCGAGTGGTGGCAGACCGGGAAGATCTCCAGCCGCTCGCCGAGCGCCCGGTCGACATCGTCGACCATGCCGGCGAGGATCGCGCCGAGCGCGTCGGGGGAGCCCGCGAACGCGGTCGCCGCATCGGTGAGCTGCTCGCGGAGCGCGCCGAACGTGCCGGCGACTGTCTTTGCGGTCACGAGAGGGACGCGATCGCCTGACGACCACCGTCCAGGAAGCCCGCCCAGCCGTCGTCGTCCTTGCGGGCCCGTGGCTCCACAACGCCGTGCAGGTACTTGTTGAGGATTGCCAGGTCTTCGGGGCTGCGGCGGGCCAGCGACCCGACCAGCGACCCGGCGAGCGTCGCCGCGCGCAGCGTACGGTCGCCGAAGAACTGGCTGTGCAGGATCGCGTCCTCCAGCACGCCGATCTGCTCGGCGGTCGACAGCGCCGACTCCAGCTTCTCGTCGTCGCTCGTGGCCGCCGCAGCACCGGCGCGTAGGTCGGCGAAGCTCTGCAACAGGATGTCCAGCAGGGTGGGCGGCACGTCCAGCTCGATGCGGTGCCGGCGCAGCAACTCCTCGGTGCGGAACCGCACGATCTCGGCCTCGCTGCGTTTGTTGGTCACCACCGGAATCCGGACGAAGTTGAACCGCCGCTTGAGCGCCGAGGAGAGGTCGTTGACGCCCCGGTCACGGCTGTTCGCGGTAGCGATGATCGAGAAACCGGGTTGGGCGAAGACGATGTTGTCCTGGTCCAGCTCGGGGATGGAGACGTACTTCTCGGACAGGATCGAGATCAGCGCGTCCTGCACGTCGCTGGTGGAGCGGGTCAACTCCTCGAAGCGACCGACCACGCCACGCTCCATCGCCGTCATGATCGGCGACGGGATCATCGACTCCCGGGACTGGCCCTTGGCGATCACCATGGACACGTTCCACGAGTACTTGATGTGGTCCTCCGTCGTGCCGGCGGTGCCCTGCACGACCAGGGTCGAGTTGCGACAGATGGCCGCGGCCAGCAGCTCGGCCAGCCAGCTCTTGCCGGTGCCGGGGTCACCGATCAGCAGCAGGCCCCGGTCCGAGGCGAGGGTCACGATGGCGCGTTCGACGAAACTGCGGTCGCCGAACCACTTCTGCGGGATCTCCCGCGACAGGCCGTCGGCCCGTTCCGACCCGAGGACGAACAGCCGGACCATGCGCGGGCTCAGGCGCCACGAGAACGGCTTCGGACCGGTGTCGACCGATTCGAGGAAATCCAGCTCGTCGGCGTACGTGACCTCGGCGGGGGCGCGCAACATCTCGGACATGAGGGAGTGCTCTCCTAGGTGAGGAAGTTCTTCAGCTCGACGACGAGCTTGCGAATGTGGCCGGAGATGACCGGGGTGCCCTGGTCCTTCAAGCGTTGCCGGAACCAGGGGTTGACGCTCTGCTGGCCCGAGCTGCTGACCGAGCCCACCGGAATGACCTTGGCGCCGGAGCGGTGGACGGCCTGCAGGCCGTCGAAGACCGCGTGGTGGTTGACCTCGTAGAAGTCGGAGATCCACACCAGCACCGTGTTCTTCGGCTCGGCGATCTTCGGCCGGGCCAGCGTCAGCGCCGCCGTGCCGTCGGTGCCGCCACCGAGCTGGGTACGCAGCAACACCTCGAACGGGTCGTGCACCCACGGAGTGAGGTCCAGTGCCCGGGTGTCGTAGGCGATCAGGTGCACGTCCACCTTCGGCAGGCCGGCGAAGATCGAGGCGAGGATCGTGCAGTTGACCATCGCGTCGACCATCGAGCCGGACTGGTCGACCACGACGATGAGCCGGGACGGCGTGGTGCGCCGTGCGGTGTGCCGGTAGTAGAGCCGGTCGACGTAGAGCCGCTCGTCGTCCGGACTCCAGTTGGTCAGGTTCTGCCAGATGGTCCGGTCGAGATCCAGGTTGCGGAACACCCGCTTGGGCGGCACCGACCTGTCGAGCGCGCCGACACTCGTCTGTTGCACCTGCGTCCGGAGCACCTCGGCGACCTCGTCGACGAAGCGCCGGATCAACGCCTTGGCGTTGGCCAGCGCCAGCCCGGACAGGTTGGCTTTGTCCCGTAGCAACTGCTCGATCAGCGACATGCTCGGCGTCAGCTGGCTGGCCAGCGCGGGGTCGGCAAGCACCTCCCGCAGGTGCATCCGCCGGACCAGGTCACCCTCCAGCCCAGCGAGGGTGCCGCCCAGCCCGCCGCTCTGGCGGCGCAGCTCGCCGGGCTCGCAGCCGAGTGCCTGCTCGAACCAGCCGGCGTCGGACTGCCACCGGGCCAGCTGGTTGGCGCTGACCGGGCCGGAGCCGGTGGCGAACACGTTCAGCAGCACCTTCGACACCAGCGCGGCGCGGCGTACCTCGGCCAGGCCGGGCCGATAGTCCGAAGCCTCGCCCGGCGGGTCATCGGCCGGAGTGGCGTCGTCGGATTCGGCGTCGCGGGGCCCGGAACTCCTCTGTTCAGCGCCGTCCGGCCCGTCTTCGCGCGGCCCGTCTTCGCGCGGCCCGTCGTCTCGTGGCTCGGCGTCGGTGGGGGTGAGCAGGCCGCGCAGCTCGGCCGCGAGCGTCGGGAAGCGCTGCACGATGGTGTCCACCGAGACGGCCGGGTCCAGCAGGGCAGCCGGCAGCCCGAGGTCGTCGACCACGGCCACGCTCGCCGACTCCAGGCTGGGCTGCTCGTCGTGGTCGAAGAGGCGGGACAACAGCCGCCAGTAGAGGACCTGACGGCGGTTGGCGTCGGCGAACCCGCCGGTGGGGATCGGCGTGGTCATCGGCGCAGCAACCGTCCCGCGCGTTCGCGCAGCACGGCCACGGCGTCGCCCGCCCGCGCCTCCTCCTTGGCGATCTTGGGATCGGTGACGCCGCACGCCCAGTCGCCGTTGTGCGCCTGCACCGTCCGCCGCTTCACCGTGCCCAGCACCGCCAACGGCTGGAGCTGCCACCGGCCGTCGTCCCAGCGCAGGAGCCCCAGGCAGGCGGACGCGGTGGCGACCAGGTCGACGGTCAGCGGACCGGCGGCCGGCAACCTGTCGACGGCCAGCGGTATCCGTTCGCCGTCCACCTCGACGGCGAGGGCGTCGGCCTCGTCCCGGATCACGGGCCCCTCCACGAGGACGGGCTCGGCGATGCCCGCCGGGTGCCGGTCCAGGGGGTCGGTCGCGGCCGTGGTCGCGGCGGGCAACAGGACCCGGGCCGTGGCGAACGGGTCGGCGGGCTCGTCGAGCCGGACCCGGTCGTCGACCCAACTCAGGTCGCCGCCGCGCAGCGGCAGGTCGGTCACGGTCAACGCCCGCTTGTCGGCCAGCGCGGTGAGCAGCGCCGGGTGGTGCGACAGCAGCCGCCAGATCGCCGGACCGACGATGGTGTCGACCTTCGCCGCGGTGACCGCTGTGCGGACCAGCCGCGCCGGGCCGCCGTCCGCCGGCTCCAGGATGGCGTGCAGTTGGACCTGCACCGCGGTGTCGTGACTGTGCACGTCCACACCGAGCGGCAACAGCCGCCCGGAGACCGAGGGTGTCGCATCGGGCGGTGGCGTGCCCTCGGCGAGCAGGACGCCGCGAGCCCAGAGATCGGCCCACCGACGTGCCGGCACCTGCGCCATGGTGGCGACCGGGACGCAGGCCCGCAGCTCGGCGGCGAGCCCGTCGAGCAGCACCGCGATGCGTCGTAGCTCCGGCACGAGGAGGCTGGTCTCGACCACCCCGGCGGCGACGGAGAGCAGCTCGTGGTCGACGCCCCGCCAGCCGGTGAGCGCCACCTCGTGCCACCACGCCCGCGCGCCGGCGAGCGCCGCCGGCGCCTCGGAAGGCACGCTGGTCGGTGTCGTCCACGGCGACCGCGTGCGGCCGAGTGTCTCGTCGAGCTGAGCGAGCAGGGCATCGTGTGCCGCGCCGAGCAGCGCCGAGCGCGCTCCGGCGAGCGCGGCGAGGTGCTGCGGGGCGACCGACCCGGCGATGACCGCGTCGACCGCGACGGCCACCGGGGCGCCCAGTGGCGTGCCGGTGAACGCGTCGGCGAACGCGGTCAGGGCGGAGGCGCCCCGCTCGCCGACCCGGCCGAAGCCGTCGACGAGGGCGTCGTCGAAGCCGGCCACCACGTCGAGCGCGTCGGTCAACCCGGCCGGGGCCGCACGCAGTGGCGCGACCTGGGCGCCGCGCATCAGCGGCCCGCCCGGGTCGCCGGGAACCAGTGCAGCTCCGGCTGCGGGGCCGTGCTGACGGGAACCTCCAGGTAGGCGAGGTGGCGCAGGAAGCGGCTGAACACCACCGCCGCCGACGCCGGCTCGGGCTGACCGTCCAGCCGGGCCAGCAGCTCCGCGCCGCTGGCCACCCCGTCGCCGACATCGACCCGCAGGTAGCGGGCGACGCGGTCGACGCCGTACTGGAGGAGGGCCTCGTCCGCGAGCGCGTGCAGATGCTTGCACGGGGTGGCGCGCAAGCCACCGCAGGGTCGGTTGTTGTTGGTGCTGCACTGGTAGGCGTGCGTGTCGGCCGCTATCGAGGAGACGTAGACCCGCTCGACGTCCGACCCGCTGGAGACCACGCCCTGCAGGCGTCCGTCGGCCAGCTCGACGAAGGGCACCTTCGCCAGCTTGCGGGGGCGGGCCGGCGGCAGTACCGCCACCACGCTGCGCCGCCGCCAGTCGGCTTCGTCGGCGTTCGTCACGTCACGGCCTCCCACATCGAGAAGAATCCAGGGTGGTGCGCGCGCGGCCGGTGTCGGCGGCGCTGCGACGACACGATCATGGACCACGGGTACGACAGATCCGGTCGCGACGCGGATGCGGCGATCGCGCGGGCCCGGAGCGTGGATGTCGTCGGGTCCGCGCGGTTGGTCGCCGCCGCCGGCCCCGATCGGCCAGGATGGGCGGGACGGCCGGGCCACGGGCCGCGACGAGGAGGCGGACGATGCGGGTACGCGGCTGGGTGACCCGGGGGCGGCGCGTCCGCGCGGCAGCGACACTGGGGGCTCTCCTGGTCGGGGCGGCGCCGTTGGCCGTGGCGTCCGTGCCAGGGGTGGCCGGCGCGTCGGCGGCCAGGGCGGGTGCGGCGGTGTGCGAGATCCGCGACGACCGGCTCAACGAGATCTCCGGGATGGTCGCCACCGACGACGGGTACGTCGTGGTCAACGACGGCGCCGACGACGCGGCCCGGCGGCGGATCTTCTTCCTCGACGAGCGCTGCGCGGTGGCGCGGACCGTCAGCTACCCCAGCCGGCCCCGCGACACGGAGGACCTGGCCGTCGGCCGGGACGGCACCATCTGGGTGGCCGACATCGGTGACAACGACCGCAACCGCGAGACGATCGCGCTGTGGCGGCTCGCGCCGGGCGCGGACCGGCCGGTGCTGCACCGGATGACGTACCCGGACAATCCGCACGACGCCGAGGCCTTGCTCGTGGACGCGACCGGGCGGCCGCTCATCATCACCAAGGGCGGCAGCGGCACCGTCGTCCTGTACGCGCCGACCACCGCTCTGAAGTCCGGGGCCACCACACCGCTTGCCTCCGTGGGCAAGGTCGTCCTGCCCTCCACCACCACCAGCAACCCGTTCTCGTTTCTCGGGCGGGGCGTCGTGACCGGCGCGGCGAACGCCCCGGACGGCCGCCGGGTGGTGCTGCGCAGCTACGCCGACGCGTTCGAGTACGACGTGGCCGGCGACGACATCGTCGCCGCGCTGACCGGCGGTACCCCACGGATCACGCCGCTGCCGGACGAGCCGCAGGGCGAGTCGATCACCTACAGCCGCGACGGCCGCTCGCTGCTCACCGTCTCCGAGGCCGCCGACCAGCCGGCCGGCACCCGGCCGACGATCCTGCGGTATCCCGCGACGGTGGCCCCCGCCGCTCATCCCGCGGAGTCCACCACGGCGGCCCCGACGTCCCCCGCCGCAGCCCGACCGGCGGCGCAGGCGGCCGGCATCGGTGGCGGGCGGGTGGTGTCCCTGGCGGCCGGTGCGGGGACGCTGCTGGCGCTCGTCGCCGTGGCCGGACTGCTGTGGCGGCGGCACACCGACCGACGCTGACCCACGACGACGCCAGGCGGACCGACGCGGTACGGCAGGATGGGTGGATGTCCGTGCTGTCCGCGCTGCGCCACCCGATCGTCGTCGCACCGATGGCCGGTGGTCCGTCCACGCCGGCTCTCGTCTCGGCCGTCTCCGCCGCCGGCGGACTCGGCTTCCTGGCCGCCGGGATGATCGACAGCGGCCGGCTGGTCGCCGACATCGCCGAGGTGCGCGCCCGAACCGACCGGCCGTTCGGGGTCAACGTCTTCCTTCCCGGCGACGGCCGGGTCGACGAGGCCGCCATCTCGGCGTACGCGCGACGGCTCGCCCCGCAGGCCGACCAGGCCGGTGTGACACTCGGGGAGCCGGTGGGCGGCGACGACGCGTACCCGGAGAAGATGGCCGCGCTTCTCGCGGACCCGGTCCCGGTGGTGTCCTTCGCGTTCGGACTGCCGGACCGTGCCGCCGTGGCGGCGCTGCGGGAGCGGGGCACCGAGGTGTGGGCCACTGTCACCCGCCCGGCCGCGGCCACCGCCGCCGCCGAACTGGGCGTCGACGCCGTGATCGTGCAGGGCACCGAGGCCGGCGGGCACCGCGGTGGTGTGCCGGACGACGACGACTACGCGCTGCTGCCGCTGCTCCGGCTGGCTGCCGCCGGATGCGACCGGCCGTTGGTGGCCGCCGGTGGGATCGCCGACGGTCCTTCTCTGGCGGCCGCGTTGACCGCCGGGGCGGTGGCGGCGCAGCTCGGTACGGCGTTCCTGCGCTGCCCGGAGGCGGGCACGTCGCCGCTGCACCGCTCGGCGGTGGCCAGCGCCGAGCCGACCGGGCTGACCCGGGCGTACACCGGCAAGCGGGCCCGTGGCGTGGTCAACGAGTTCCTGCGGACGCACGACGCCCAGGCGCCGGTCGGCTACCCGCAGGTGCTGCACCTGACCCGTCCGCTGCTCGCCGCCGCTCGACGCGACGGCGATGCCTCGGTGGCCAATCTGTGGGCCGGGCAGGCGCACCCACTCGCCCGGGACGTGCCGGCGGCCGAGTTGGTCGCCGAACTCAGCAACGCTGCCCGGGAGGCACTGACGGCGGCCGCCGAGCGGGCGACCCGCTGGGGCTGAGCGGACCGCCGGCCCGGGAGCCTCCTGGCCACCCGTTAGAGTCTCGCCGTGATCGAGATCGGCGCGCACGTCGACCTGTCCCACCCGTCCGACCGGGTCTGGCTCGCATTGACGGATCGGGAGTTGCTCGGCCGCTGGTTCGCCGAGGCGGACATGGTGGAGGGAGTACCGGACCGGCTGCTGCTGCACACGGCCGATCTGCCCGGCTTCGACGCCGACGTCGAGGTCGAGGTGACCGAGCGGCGGGTGCCGGAGCTGCTGGCTCTGCGGTGCGACGAAGCCGGTCGGCTCACCGAGCTGACCTGCGCCGTCACCTCCACCAAGCAGGGCAGTCGGCTGGCCGTGCGGGAGGTGCCGACCCACGGCACCTGGTCGGACGAGCAGCACGACGCCCGCGAGCAGCAGCTGCGGCAGGCGCTGACCGTACGCTTACCGGCCATTCTGGACTGGCTCGCGTTCCAGCAGGTCGACCTGCGACGGGGCGAGGCCGGCAGGACCACCGAACTGCCGGTGATCAGCACGCCCGGCCCGGCTCGGCGTCGTCGGCGTGCGGTCGTCGTCGGGCTCGTCGGAGTCGCGCTGGCGGCGGGGACGGTGGCGTGGCTGACGCTGCCCGGTGAGCCCGAGCACGTGGCCGCGCCGAGCCCGTCGGCGACACCGACGACGCCGCTGCCGAGCGTCGTGGAGGCGGCGGCGACGACCGCGCAACCCAAGGTCACGCCCTCGGCGCGCCCGTCGCGTACCGTCGCCCCGACGAGCGCCCGTCCGACGCGTACCCCGTCGGCGAAGCCCACTCCCTCGCCCACGCCGACCGGACCGCCGCCGCCACCGCCGCTGGCCGCGCGCTACGACACCTCCTCCAGCCGGCTGTTCGGCTACACCGGCGAGGTGGTGGTGGACAACCCGGGGCCCGCCTCCGTCGAGCAGTGGGTCGTGGTGGTGACCCTCGCCGACGGCAGCAGCGTCGACGACGTCGATGGTGCGGACTGGAGCAGGGACGGGCAGGCTGTCACGTTCACCGGCTCGGCCGTGCCGGCCGGCGGGTCGCGGACGATCCGGTTCGACGTCCGTGACAGTCGACCGAAGGCTCGGGAACCGGAGGGCTGCACGGTGGGGGGCAACCCCTGCGCGGGGTTCTGACTAGGCTGCGTGGGCATGGCACTGCTGCACCGGGCGACACTGCGCCCCACGAAGCTCGAACTGCTGACGACCTGGCTGCCCGGCCGACCCTGGTATCAGGGGCCTGCCGGCGTCGACGTGGTGAGTCGGGGGGCGTACCGCTTCGACGACCCGGCCGGCGAGGTCGGCATCGAGACGTTTCTGGTGAGTGCCGGTGACGGTCCGGTCCACCAGGTGCCGCTGACCTACCGCGCCGCGCCGCTCGCCGACGCCGACGAGTGGCTGGTCGGGACGATGGAGCACTCGGCGCTCGGCCGCCGCTGGGTGTACGACGGCTGCGCCGACCCGGTGTACGCGGCGGTGCTGACCCACGCCGTCCTGAGCGGCGCCGGGCAGGCCGAGCAGTACTTCGAGGTCGACGGTCGGCGCGAGGTGCGACCCTCCACGGTGACGATCGCCGTCGACGGCGGTGGCGGGGACGTGCCGGAGGTCGGCGCGATCCGGCAGGTGGTCGACGAGGACGACACGGTCATCGTCACCGACCCGGTGGAGGTGGTCGTCGTCCGCCGGCCGGTCGCCGGGGCGGTCGAGGCCCGGGGCGTCACCCTGCGCGGCACCTGGGAGGGACAGCCGACGGCAGTGCCGCTGGCGTACGTCCGCGAGCGTTGACGGCGGTGGGCGGCCCGGTCGACCGGGCAGGGACACCGGCCACCTGCGACCCGACTTCGTCCTGGACGACCTCATCCTCATCCTGAT